>NZ_CP070974.1 GCF_017086405.1 Mycobacterium gordonae | reverse complement strand
AGACCTTCGATCAGGCCACCGGCGGCAAAACGCTGTCATCACAACTGGGCAGCAGCCTGGACTATCGCCGGCTCCTGCCCCCGAATAAGGGAAGCGCCCGGCTATTGCGCCGCGGCACCCCCGGGGTCCTGGCGGAATTGCCGGACTGGCAGACATTCGTTAAGAGGTACGACAGGGCGGTAGATCTGCTGCTCGGCCGCGCCGAATTGGCAAAGCGAGAGCCAACAACCCCTTGGGAATGGGTCGTCCAACGACACCAGCGAGCCAAATCAGCATGAAGGCAGTACAACTGCGCGCCGAGCTCCTCAAGGTCCTCCAACAGGCCGACGGGCCGATCACGACGACCGAGGCGCGACTCGAAGTCAGCCGAGGACGTGGTAGCGAGGAACGTCCAGTGGTCGCCGAGCAGGTCTACCGGGCGCTTGTGGTTCTGCAGCGTTACGGCGCGGTACGCCGGGTCGACGATTGCTCGCGGCGCGACGCGCTGTGGGAGTTGGCGGTGTTGTTCAGCGAGGTTCCCCGCACTCTGCACGGCTCACGGAGGCATCTGCCGGGGGCCGCTCAGTGAATCATGTTGCCGCAGAGCAGATCGTCACCGTGTTGCGTCAGCGGGGATTCGATGCCCGCGTCTTCGGCGGCCCAGCCGGGGTGCAGCACCGCCGGGGTGTCGCGGTGCGTGGTGTCTGCGTGTTGGGTTGGCGCTATCCCGACGGGCGCTGGGAATTCACCGACCGGCCGCCGCGACTCATCGAACCGGACGACAATGACCAGGCAGGGTGCTGGATCTGGGATGACATCTTGAGTGATTGCTGCCGGCCGGTGGCCTCGTTCTCGGATCCGGCCCACATGATTATCAGGAGAGTTACCGAACTGCTACCCGCGGACCCGAACAAGCCGCGGGCACTGTGCTTTCCAGACTTCTGGGTCTGGGATAAGGCGTGTCTGGACAGCGCGGAAGCTCCCGCACAGTGGTACCAGCAGTGGTCTGACCACCTGTTCAACGATCTGCGGCCCGAAGCGGCGCGGGCCGGATACTCACCGTGTACCGCGCGGATTGCTGATTTCATGTGTAGCCCAAGGGCATTCACGGCATGTCCTGAACAACAGGCCGCGGATGGCGGAGGGCAGGTGTATCGCCTGGCACCCGACGTCCCTTTAGCCGGCCCGCTGCTCAGCCGCCTACTACAAATCAATATACGAACAGACTTTTCCACCTGGGCACAAGTGGGGCACACGGCAGACCCGGTGGACTGGCCGTCCCTGATTAATGACCTCGAACAGTACCTCGCATGGGACCACCAGCGACTTGGAACCAGTGACCGCGAGCCCGATCTCAGACTCCAGCACGGTCGCACCCATCGGTCGCGCGAAGTCGCTCTCCGTGTAGGACCAGATGGACGTATCCTGGTCCGTCCTACCACCACTAAGCCAGACCAACAAGGAGCACAGCAATGAGTCATCCCGGCCGATTCCCTTGGCTCAGTGGACTACTCGCGGCGCTGTCCGTCGCAGCGTGGCTCGTGTACGAGGTGGTCGCAAATGCGATGGCGGTGATCGGCAGCGCGGTCGACGATCCCCCCGCGTTCTGACGGCAAGCAACCGGACGGATGCGGTCACCCCATGCCCGTCTGCCATTACGGCAACGCAATATCAGGGGATACTTCCTTAAGGACAGGTGACGTTAATTTCGTAGTTTTTCACTAGATAAGTTGCGGTCGGTCTATACCAGGCGGCAGCGACCCCCGCGATATTGTAGGACTTCCGGCCCTTCCTCGTGACCGAAACGCTGGCAGTCGGAAGCTGGTTTGTCCTGGTCCAATCGTCAAACCAATAAAGCAAGTCGCCAAATTGAATAGAAACGCGCTTGACTTGTCCAGTCGGGCTCAAGTCCTCCACTTGCGCGAGTGAGTCGTCACGGTCGGGGGCATAAACAATTATGCCAGCCCTACCATGTGTCCATACGCACAGCGGCAACCTTGTTGACACGGTCAGCGTCTGGCCGCCAAGACTGACGCTAGCGCCGGGGTCAGGAGGTGGATGCTTCGCGGGGGGAGGAAGTGCGGGGGGATGGCCGATCAAGGCGATGGGAGGGTCAATCGCCCCTGGGGGAGGCGGCCCCGTGCGCGTGAGGGTGAAGGGCTCTACGCGCACAACCCCATCGTTACTGCACTCGTCGGACAAAGTCGTAGTCGTCACGGTTCCGCGATAGAAACCGTCCGGTTGAGGCGTGAATGACCACACGGTGGAGATTTCTTCTTGGGCGTCTCTGCCGGGTCCTGAGCAGTAACCTTCACCGGTATTGGTGTACTGCCAGTGGTCACTGATCCAGTGGAATGCCAATGCTGTCGATGACTGTTGCAGGGGCAGCCCAAGTTTATGAGGGTCAAGACGGCTACCGCTGGCGACACAGCCAGCCACGGCGCATCTGGACCGGAAGGCGAACCACGTTGGATCGCTGTCTCTTCCCGCATCGATCCTGCCATCTGTCGTGATGTTGGCAGCGTCGATGTCTTGCCGGTACGTGCCGTCTAACGGCGGGGCAGCGACGACTTGAGGCACCGGAGTTGCTGACGTGATCGATGACGTTGCCGTCGGAGAATCCCCCGGCGAGGGGAAGCTGGGCAACGACAGCTTCGGGGACTTTAGAGCTTCGCTATCGGCGGAGTCGCCTTTCCAGGGCGTGACTACAGCGTAAATCGTGCCTGCTATAACGATGCCACACGAAGAGATGGTCGCCGCCCACCGACAGCGGTCGGTCCATGAGCCCGGTGCTTCTCCCAAGGGTCGATGCAGGTGGTAGCTGCTCGCCATCTGCATGGCGATGACGACTCCCCCTACGAGCAATACAGAGGATGAGAAGGCGACCAGCCATAAACCCCACCCCGGTGACACCCCTATGGGGACGCCGAAGATGCTGGCCTTCGGGACGGTCATTAATCTGAAGATATTAATGACCGCATCGGTTAAACATGCCACTGCAACGACAGCAATGCCCCACGCAACTAGGACCGCCCAACGCGAATCTAGGGGTATGCGTGGCCAGAACGACACCGCGACTATTGCAAGAAGTGAAATCACTCCTAGTATCAGTGTGGCAACTCCCCAATTTTCGAATTCAAGGCCGCCGACGCTGAACACGATTACGCTCGCCCATGTCCCAAGGCTCCCGATAACGGTGCCTGCGCCGGCAACCATCGCGACAACTAGAGCGGGCCGATAGTAAGGCTCGGCGTCCGGCGGCCACGCGGGAAACAAACCTCTCCCCGATGAAGCAGATTCCGGAGTCAACGTTGCCACCTCCGAACATATGAATCCTATTTGGGCCGCGCCGCATATGAAAGCGATTGAAGTTTGTTCGGATCCGAGCCCGCGATACCGAGCGACAACACGCTCCGCCGGCGCGTGTTCGTGGAGTTCAGCCTATGGCACAGCGGGGGCGGCGCATCCCGAAGCTGACGAGCGAGTTCTCGTCGGCAGTGATCGGGACCGCGTCTGGGCGCCCACGCCACATCGGCTGTACGGATCCAGTCGAGCCGCCTAAAAGGTAGAGGCCCAAGATTTCCGCTAGCTAAAGGCGCAGCCTGCAGTGGTGGGGCGCGGCGCTGAGGGAGTCGTCGAGGGGTCAGGTGGTTTCAGAGGTGAAGTCCACCGCTGCGGTCGCGTTGTTTGTCGTGGCCGTTTTGGCGTTCTGCGATGGCATCGAGTGCGCCATCCGTAGCGGCGATGTCATGTATGCGGCGCAGGAGTGCGGTGCGCTCGTTAAGCAGTTCTGCGGCTTCTGCGTGTACTGGCGAGGCGCTTGTGTCGGGGGTGTCCAGGTGGTGCTCGGCGCGCGCGATAGCGGTGCGGGATCGGGCGTGTGTGCGGGGTGTGGGGGTGCCGATGCGGTGGGCGTGCGGGAGGTTTTCGGTGAGGACATCGAGCAGGGTGTGTGCGGATTCAGGGTGCGATCCGGGGGTGGTGATGAGGATGAGTTTGGTGTTGGTCGTTGCCGCGGCGTGGGTGAGGAAGCGTAGTTGTTCAGCGGGTAGTTGGTCGGCGTCGTCGATGACGATCAGTGTGCCGCTTGGCAGTTTCCAGCGCTGGCTGTCGAGGTTGGTTCGGGCTTGTTCCGGGGTGGCGGTGCTGTCGGCGTACCGGTGGTTGGTCGCGTAGTGGACACCGGCCTTGGTGGCTGGCAGCGCCAGCACTTTGTGGTTGTGGTGGTGGGCGGTGGCGGCGAGTGCGTCTAGGAGTCCGGTCTTGTCGGCGCCGGGATGGATGACTAGTGGTTGGACGGTGTGGATGTTGCTGGTGATCGCAGTGAGGGTGTGCTGGTGGGCGTTGTCGAGTTTGGCGGTGGCGATTTGGGGTGGGTAGTACAGGGCTGCGGGGCTGACGGCGCTGGCCGTGGTGAGGTAGTCGATTTCGTCGCGGAGTTGGTGTAGCTCAGCGGTCAGGTCGTAAGCGTTCGCAGGGTTTCCGATGGTGTTTTGAGCAGTGTTGTGGCCGGCGATGAGTTGGCGCATGTGGGTGGTTAGTCCTTGGGGGTAGGCGGGGTTTTCGGCTAGTGCTCGGGCTGCGATGTGTTCGGCCTGGGCGAGTTGGTTGTCCAGTTCGCGTGCATGGCGGCGGGCCTCGCTGAGGGCTTGGGCGTCGGCTTGCATTGCTTGGTTGCGCAGAGTCTGGATGTGGCGTTCGGTGACGATGCCCTCGGTGCCGCTGGCGGCTTCGAGCAGGGCGGTGCGGGCGGTGTTGAGTCGGTGGCGTGCTTGCTCAACGGCCGCGCTGACATGGGGGGTTCGTTGGTTGAAGTCGTCGTAGTGCTGTTGGAAGCGCTGGGCCTCGTCTGTGTCACCGCGGCTGTGTGCGGCGGTGATGGAGGCCTGAACTTGGGTGAGCAGGAGGTTGTGCAGGCTGGCGGTGTCTTCGGCGTCGACCCACAGTTTGTGAGCATTGGCCAAAGCGTGCTGGAAGGGCCGCTGGTCCTCTTGACGTCGGCGCAGTTCGGCGAGGTGGTTGGCCAGAGCCTGTTCGGCTGGTCCGCCGCTGAGAAGGATCTGTTGGGCGCGGCGTTGGGCGGCATCGCGGCGGGCCCGCAGGGCGGGAATGTCGGTGTTTTCGAGTGGGGCGATAGTGGCGGGACGTTGGGCGGACAGGTCGCTGAAGTCCAGGCCTGCGAGGTCGTCTTCGGCGAAGCCGTAGGCGTAGCCGTAGAGGTCGGGCGGGGGTTCGGCGAGCCCGTCGGCGGGGTGGGCGATGGCGGGGGCGAACAGGTCGAGCTGTTCACCGGTTTGGGGTTCGTTGAGGGTGGCGGCGGGGTGGGGGATGTCGCTGTCGAGGGTGGCGGCGTGGTGGGTGAGTAACCCGACGCGGTAGGTGAGAAGGCGGGCGTATTCGTCAGGGCGCAACGGGCGTGTGGCGGCGCTGTCGCGCAGGTGTTCGGCGGCTGCGCTGAGCAGGTCCGCAGGTGGCCAGCCCGAGGAGGCGACAGCGGTGATCAGGCCCGGCCAGGCGGGGTCGGTGATGACGGCTTCGGCGATGCGGGTTCCCAAGAGGTGATGTAGCTCCTGGGCCCACTCGGGTCGCAGTGTGGTGTCGGTGTGCTGCAGCGACGGCGGTGCCAGGGTGCCCGCAAGCCGCCACCACAGGGCTGCGGCGGGCATCTCGTCGGGCAGTGGGCCGTTAGCGTTGACGGCCTCGTCCAGTAAGGCGGCGACGTCAGCTCCCGCGCGTGCAGCGTGGTCGAGGTGGGTGGCCAGCCGTGGCCAGAACGGGTCACTGCACAGCTGTGGGTTGATGCCGTCGACGAGTGGTCGCCAGCGTTGCGCGGCGGCGTCGGGGCGAGTGAGGCTGGCATCGAGGAACTTTCGCAGGAGGCGCTGGAAGGCTGCTGAGCGGTTGCGGTGTTGCTCGGGTCCGGTGACGCGCGTGTCGGCGGTGTCGACGTTGTGGGCGGCGCGAAAGACCGCGATTTCGGCCGTCAGCGCACCTTGGTCGGGCAGCAGCGGCCTGGCCCATGCGGGGGCGGTTTCCGGTGTCCAGCCATGGACTGTTTCGCGGACTTCGTCAGCGAGGTCGGTGACCAGTTCTGCGCAGCGGGAAAGGTAGGTGCCCCAGGTCGGATCGCCGGCCAGGGCAGTGGGTATGTCAGCAAGCCAGCGCAGCGGTCCGACGCGTTCAGCGGCGCTTCCCGGTGGCGTGGGGAGGCGGTAGTCCAGGACCGCGGCGACATCGTGCGGGTCACCCAAAGGGGCCTGCGCGGCGTGGTGCAGCGCAGCGACGGGGTCGTGTCCGTCGATGGCGAGCAGCGCGAGATTGCGCCGGAGAACGGGCCAGGCTTCGGCGTCGGTGAGGTCTTCGTCCAGCTTGGCGGCGGCGTCGTCGATGGCGGCCATAACTGAGGGGCCGGCGTGTCGCGCGGCGGCGGTGGTCAGGGCGTCGGTATAGATCTGTGCTGCACGGTGCAGGCGGGTGAACGGGTCGGCTTCGGCGCCCATGACGGTGTGGGCGGACTGTTGCGCACCGTCGCGGCGAACAATGTTGGACAGGACGTCGACGGCGGTGGCGGGGTGGGTGGCTTTGGGGGTCAGGATGCGGTGCGGGTCGGCTTCTGCGGTGGAGCCGTAGAGATGGTTTTCGGTGCATCCGCGGGTGAGGGCGACATAGAGCTGGTTGCGGGTGAGGTGATCGCCCAGGACGGTGTGGCAGGTGCCTTCGGTGTCGCGTCTGCCGGCGGTCATGCCTTGGACTTGGTTGATGGTGTTGGCGTAGCCCAGGGTGGTGAAGGCGCTGACGTACCAGGGGGGCAGGAGCACGGGTGTGGCGGTGCCGCGCAGTGGAACGACGGTGAGCGCGCCGTTGTCGTGGACGGTGCGGATGGTCCAGCGGTGACCGTTTTTGACCCATCCGCCGTTGTTGTCGGTGCGTAGGTAACGGCAGTTTTCGCGGGTGGCGATGGTGTCTCCGGATGAGGCGATCAATCCGTCGGCCAGCGTCGCAGTGGACGTTGGCGTGGTGGCGCCGGCGGCGGTCAGTCGGTCCAGTCGGGCGCGTTGGTTGAGTCTGGCGACGATGTCGTTGGTGGGGGCGACCAGCAGCGAGTCGCGGCCTGCGGCGCGGTCGGCGGCCCATGCCGCGTAGGCCATGTCTTCGGCGGTCGCGTCAGCGCCGATGTGGACGCGGTGGTGGTCGATGTAGAAGCCGATGCCTGCGGGGTCGCCGTCGCGGATGGCCAGGCTGGCGGCGGCTTCTGCTTTACCGGTTTCAGCGTGGGTGAAGCGCACGACGGTGTTGAGGGTGACCGCGTTGTGACGCTGGGCGAGGTCGCGCAGGATGCCGCCGGCGGAGATGGCGGCCAGTTGCTGGTCATCACCGATCAGCCGCACGTTGGCCCCGCGTGCCAGGGCGTGGGAGATCAGGGTGTCCAGGTCGAAAGTGGAGGCCATTCCTGCTTCGTCGAGGATGAGCAGACTGGAGTCGTTGATGGCGTCGAACCACTTCCTTGCAGGGTCATCAAGTGCGGCTTGCGGCTGGTCGCTGCGGGTTGCGGCGAGTTGGACGAATTTGGCCAAAGTGTCGGTGGAGGTGCCGAGGTCTTCGGCCAGCACTTCGGCCGCAGAGGCGGTGGGGGCCAGCCCGATGACGGTGCCGCCGCTGGTGCGCCAGGCCGCCGCCAGAGCGGCCATCGCGGTGGTCTTGCCCGTGCCTGCCGGGGCAAGCGCAAGCTGTACTCGAGCTCCGGAGGTGGCCATTTGTTTGACCAGTGCGGTTTGTCCGTCATTGAGTGCTACTCCGGTGTTGGCGTGGGCTTCCAGCAGGGCTAGGCCGACGCTGTCCTCGTCGACGACGCGGCCGTTTGTCAGGGTGGCTGCGGCCAGGATGCGGCGCTCCGCGGCGAGCATCGCGTTGCTGGTGTAGACGGTGTCGTCGTGGCGGATATAGACGCTGGTGCCGTCGGGGCGCCGTAGTGCGGAAGGCACGTTCATTTCGGCGTCGGCGTGTGTGCTCAACGCGATGCTGTGCTCGCTCATTGCGGTGGCGATGAGGCGGTCGACCAGCTCGGGTCCGCCGGGATGATCGGCGTTGCGCAGGTGGCGTTGGGCTTCGGCGCGGATGTGGTTAATGGTCCAGGCGGCTCGTGTTTCGGCGACGCTGGTGATGACTGCGGCGGCCTGCGTGTGCAGCCATTCCTCGGTGACTTCCGGATGGATATGCGGGCCGCTATGGGTGGCGTCGGCGACCATGTCGGAGATCGCTCGCTGGCTACCAAGGATTTCGGTGGCCTGGGCGCGCCAGGTGTGGCGTTGCTCGGCCAGTGAGCGCGGTTCGTGTTTGGCCTGGCGGGTGTCGAGGTTGGCCTGCTGGGACAGCGCGAGGGCTTCTACCGCGGTGGGTTCGCGGCCGTGATCGGTGTGGAATTGTTTGGCCAGCTCGCCGAAGCGGTGCTCGACTGCGGCCCGCCGCGAGGAGTAGAACTCGGTGAGTTTTGTGGACACGTTGGCGATTTCGCGTACCGGCCGTTTGCCGCGCTGGGTTGCTCTGGCCACGAATCGGACGCCGAGTTCGGCGATCAGCAGCGCTTCGATGCGGGTGTTGTAGAGCTCGGAGGCGGCGACTTTGGCCCGGTAGAGAAGGGCGCCGTCCAGGGCCAGCCAGCGGGGGATTCCGTCGGGGCCGATGACGTGCACTTTGTTGCTGATGACGAGGTGGGTGTGCAGGTTGGGGTCCCCGGCGCGCGAGTCGCGATGATCGAAGGCTGCTGCGATCAAGCCCGTGGCTTTGATCTGGGCGATGCCACCTGATCCCATGCGTGAGAACGCCACATGCTCTTCCAGGAATGCCAAGGTTTCTGCGACGGCTTGGTGGTGGCAGTCCTGGATAGTTTGCGCGATCGGCTCAGGTGCCAAGGCCCATAGTGTCGAGACCGATTTGACTGGGGTGAAGGTTAAGTCGAAGCCGGCGACGGCGGTGGTGGCGGTGCGGGTGTTGCGGGCGATGAACCCACTGATTTCGCGATCGTCAGCGGGCGGGCGGTTGTAGGTTTCGGCGAACATCTCCAGGGCTACGGCGGTTCGCAGGGTGGCACGGACCTCGTCGTCGAGTTTTGCGGTGGGGTTATTTCCGGAGGCGATGTTGTGTGCGCGGTAGGCCGCTCGCAGTCGTTGTTTGAACGGGTTGTCGTTGTCTTTGATCGGGAACGGGCGCCCCAGCCTGGCCGCATGCAGCGCCGCAGCCCCGCCCCCTTTACCGCCGAGGATGTACTCGGTGATCTGATCGGCATTGGGGTGTAAACCTTCCCCGAAAAGGGCCTTCATTTGCTCTTCGGTGACGGTCGAACCGTGCTCGACGTGCCAGTGGCGGCGGATGTTCTCGTCGTCGGTGTCGCGCGAGATCGGCGTGCCCAGCGCGGCAAGGCCGCTGCCCATCCATACTCCGGCGGATTCGCCTTTGTCGGTGTAGTAGTCGCTGAGAGATCCGCGGCCACGTTCGGTGGCGTCGGCGGCGGCGACCTGCCGGATCAGGTACATGTACCCGTCGCCGGCCGTCAGCTTGTGCAGGCTCATCACCGCGTCATCACCCCTTGCCGGAAAACTAAGGGCGGCCCCCCGTCCCGCGCAACATCGGACTCACATTCGTCGGCCTCAACCGAGGGTCGTTACCGATTCGTTACCTATGTGCACTAGGTGTGATGGCGGTTGTCGGTTCTGCATGAGGGTAGTTAGGGTGCCCTATGTCCCGTACCGGTGAAGGCTGCAGTGTTTCGGTGAAGGCTGCAGTAGACGTTGCAGTGTCCGGGTAAAGGTTGCAGTCGGGTGCGAGTCGCTGCGGTACTGCGGTCCCGTGATCGGGAAGCATGTTTGCCATGACAGCGGCGCTGGCCGAGGCGGCCGGGATGGTGATCAAGACGGGCAGTGTTGAGGTCGACTGGGTGACCGCCGACGGCGATCGGCGGCGGCTGGCGCTCGACGCAGCCGCGGTTGTGGGTTTCGAGGATGGGGTGCCGGTGCGGCGGTTCACGCCCCGAAAGGGGCAGCGACACCTGGGTGGCCGGTGGTGGTGCGCGACGACCGGCGGCCACGTCGGATTCGAGTCGTGGCTGGAGCGCGACCACGTGATGCTGCTGGACTTCGATCCAGCGGTGGTCGGCATCGCGGCGCAACCGTTCTGGCTGTCCTGGCCGAACGAGGCGGGGACGCGGACAAGGCACGCGCCAGACTTGTTCGCCCGCCGCATCGACGGCACCGCGCTGGTAGTCGACTGCCGCCCGGTCGAGCGACGCCGGCCGCAGGACCTAGCCAAGTTCGCAGTGACGGGGCATGCGTGCGCCCGGCTGCGTTGGGAGTATCGACTGGTCGCCGGCTTGGACCCGGTGCTGGTGGGCAACCTGCGTTGGCTGTCGGGTTACCGTCACCCGCGCAACGACGTCCCGGCCGTCGGGGTCTCGCTGATGGATGTGTTCGCGACGCCGACACCGCTGCTGGCCGGTGCCGAGGCGGTCGGTGATCCGATCGCAGTGTTGCCTGCGTTGTTCCATCTTCTGTGGCGGCAGGTGTTGAGCGCGGACTTAAGTCGGCCGCTGGGTGAGGCGACGCTCGTCGCGTTCGGGGTTGCTCCGTGACGGCGGCACGACCGGCGGTACTGCGCCCGGGCGATCGGGTGGAGTTCGACGGGGGCGAGCACCAGGTGCTCGGGCTGGTCGGCACCGCGGTCCGGCTGCGCTCGGGTGAAGGTGTCGAGCAGGTCGTGCTGGTATCGCATCTGTTGTCCTCTGCGGCGTTCGCGCTGCTGGGCCACGACGACCCGGTCGGGTTGGAGCCGTTCGGGCTGCTGGACGGCCTGCCAACCGAAATCGTCGATGCGGCGCGTGAGTGGGAACGGCATGTGGTCGAGGTCGAGACCGGATTGCCGCCGGGGGCAGAGCCGGGCGCGGTGTGCCGCGGCGGATATGACCCGGTGTTGACCACGGTCAGCCAGCGGGCCGAGACGAAGGCGGCCGAATTGGGTGTGAGCGTGCGCACGGTGCACTCTCGCCGCGCGCGGTATGCACGGCAGGGTTTGTGGGGTTTGGTTGATCAACGCGGTGCACGCGAGGTGGCGGTCACTGGACGCGCCGACGCGCGGGTGGTCGCAGCTGTGCGCGAGGCGCTGGACGCCGAGACTCATACCTCAACCGGCACGCGGACGCGGCTGATGCGCCGGGTCGTTGCGCAACTGGAGTCTCAGCATGGGCCGGGGGTGGTGCCGCTGCCGGGGCGCTCGGCGTTCTATCGGCTCATTGAGGCGTTGGCCACTGGCCGGCACAGTTTTGGGTCGGCGGTCACGCGGAGGCAGACGGCGAACCGCCCGTCGGGGATGTTCACGCCCAGTTTCGCTGCGAGGCCAGGTGAGCAAGTGCAGATCGACTCGACCCCGATCGACGTGCTGGTGCTGCTGGATGATGGGACACCAGCGCGGGTGGACTTGACGATCGTGGTGGACATGGCCACGCGCACGATCTGCGCGGCGGTACTGCGACCGGTCGGGACCAAGGCCGTGGACGCCGCGTTGCTGCTGGCGCGGATGCTGGTGCCCGAGCCGATGCGGCCCGGCTGGAGTCAGGCGTTGCAGATGTCTGCGTCGGTAATGCCGCATTCCCGGTTGCTGGACATCGACGCGCGGATGGAGCTGGCGGCGGCTAGACCGGTGATCGTGCCGGACACGATCACCATCGACGGCGGGAAAGTGTTCGTCTCGGAGACGTTCACCAGGGCATGTGAGCGGTTAGGGATCTCGGTGCAGCAGGCCCGGCCACGCACACCGACCGACAAGGCGATCGTGGAGGCCACATTCGGGTCGATCAACACGCTGTTCTGTCAGCACGTCGCCTCCTACACCGGCGCCAATATGACCCTGCGCGGGGCAGACGTGTCGGGGGCGTGGACGCTGGCTGAGTTGCAGGATTTGCTCGATGAGTGGCTGCTGGCCGGCTGGCAGACCCGCCCGCACGACGCGCTACGCGACCCATTGGCACCGCGACGGGTCCTGTCGCCGAATGAGAAGTACGCCGCGCTGGTCGTCGCGGCCGGGTATTTGCCGTTGACCCTGACCGGGGAAGACTATTTGGAACTGCTGCCGGTGACCTGGCGGCAGATCAACGCCTACGGCATCACGATCGACTACCGCACCTACGACTGCCCGGAACTCGGGCCGCTGCGACTTCAGCACTCCGGTGTCACCGCGCGGCGCGGGCTCTGGGAAGTCCACTACGACCCCTATGACGCCACCCGGGTGTTCATGCGTACGCGCGAGGGATGGCTCACCGTCCGTGGACCCATCTGCCGATGGTGACGGCGCCGTTCGCGGAGTTCACCTGGCGCCACGCCCGCGCCCTGACCGCGCAGCGCGGCGGTGATGCCAGCAACGAGACCCAGGTCGCCCGTGTGCTGGACGACCTGCTGACCCGGGCGGCGGCCGGGCCAGTCGACAAACGCACCGACCGGGTCGCCGCCCGCACCCGCTTGACCAGTGTCACTAGTTCACCGATCCCGCTGCCCGAGCGCGCCGAGTCGACCGCCGAGCCCTTGGCGACGGTGATCCCGTTCGGGGTGTTCGACGCCGACGCCGAGGCCGACAAATGGTGAGCCGCGGCAGCGGCGACGCCGGAGCCGAGTTCGAGACCGATGAGCCGCTGACCACCAAGGAGGGGTGGCGGCGGTTCGTGGACCGTCAACCAGTCGCGCCCGACGGGCACAACCCGGCCACGCTGGACCTACTCACCGACGAGCGGCGGGACCTGGAGGAGCAGGCGCGGCGGGCCTACCACGCTGACCTACCGCTGGCGAACACCCCGACGATCCAGAAGGTAATCTCCACGGCGCGGCTAATGCTGCAGTTGAACCGAAACCAGGTCTCTGCCCGGCGGGGTTTGATCGTGTCGGGGGAGTCGGGCACCGGGAAGACGACCGCGCTCACGCTGTTGGGCCGCACCCACGAACGCCATATCCGCCGCCGGTTCCTACATGATGCACATCGGCTGCCGGTGCTCTACGTGACCGTCCCGCCGGCCTCGACCGCGCGGATGCTGGCGATGGAGTTCGCCCGTTTCCTCGGACTGTCGTTCACCGGCCGGGTCAACATCACCGACATCGTGGACGCGGTCTGCCACACCGCCGCCCGCACCGGTGTCGAGCTGGTGCTAGTCGACGAGCTGCACAACCTGAACCTGGCCACTCGCGCCGGGGCCGAGGTCTCGGATCAGTTGAAATACTTCGCCGAGCGGCTGCCCGCGACGTTCGTCTATGCCGGCATCGACGTCGAAGCAGCCGGGTTATTTTCCGGAGTCCGGGGCCGGCAGATCGCCGGCCGGTTCACCGTGATCGGGGCCAGCGAGTTCGCCTACGGCACCAGCGAGCAGCGCGAGCAGTGGCGGGCGCTGGTCGCCACGATGGAATCCACCCTGCGGCTGCACCGGCACAAGACCGGCTCCCTGGTCGCACTAGACGAGTACCTGTATCGGCGCAGCGGCGGCATGATCGGCAGCCTGTCGCACCTGGTCCGCGGCGCAGCGATCCTGGCCATCGAGGACGGCACCGAAAAGCTCACCCGCGCGCTGCTCGATATCGTCCCGGTCGATCACGCTGCCGAACGGACCGCTGCCGCGGATCGTTCGCGTCGGGCGATCGGCTGAGGGTGCTGGCCCGCCTGCCGATCCCGGCCGGACCGGCCCGCCACGAGATCGTGCTGTCCTACCTGACCCGTCTCACCGTCCTGCACGGCCTACCAGAGGGCGAACTCTGGAACCACCTCAGCACCACAAGTGCCGCAGACCAACCTGCCCGCAAGCGGGGCCGGGTGGTGGCCGACCGGCTCGCGGTCGCCACCGGCCGCCCTGTCGAGCACCTGGTGCTGGCGCTGCCCGAGCTGCGCGACCGGCACTGGACTGGACGGCCTGGCGGCACCAGTCGCAGCCTGGCTGTCCGCGCTGCGACGCCCGCCACGACGGCGGACCGGTGCTACGGCTGCTGCCACATCACCACTACGTCTGCACCCGGCATCGCTACTGGATCGGCCCACCCGACGCCGGGCAACTAGCGACGCCGCTGCAAGATCGGGTCGGCGACCAGATCATGGCCGCCCAACACCGGCACAACCGGCTGCTGGCCCGATACGGCGCGGCGGTGGTGTTCGATGCCGTGCTGACCGGGTTCCTGATCTGCGGTCACCTCTGGAACCACGGGCAGCGCGAGCAGACCGCGGCCGTCCGCCAATGGGACCAGCGGGCAGAGTCGCTGATCCCGCCCGGCACCGAGACCACCACGTACAGCACCTCGCTGCTGTTCGCCGCCGTTTATCCCGAAGCGGTCAGCCTCGCCGAACTGATCGCCTCCCCGCCCTGGCGGCAGCTCGCCCACTGCGACACCGCGGGGCAACGCATGTTCCTGACCGAAGCGTGTCGCCGTCTCGGCCGAGGCGTCCCCGACCTGGACAACGGGCGCGCCGACGCGATTCGGCACTGGATGATCTTCGACAGCGATCGGCCACCCAGCCGGCCGGACAAAACGTTCCCCGCAACCCGCGAGTACGCAGCGACCCGGCCAGCGAAACCCAACAACGCCAGCCTTGAGCGCGCCCATCGCGAAGCGCGCTGGTTCGCGGTCAAGCGGTACGGCGGCAGCAGCATCCTGCACCACCGCCACGTTCGACCCGTGCTGGCCCGCGAGTGGGCAACCGAGATGGACGGCATCGCCGCGACGATCTCAGCCAGCTCCTCGCTGTTCGACTACGGCGGCATTCGCCGACGGGAACACGAGTGGCAGCACTCCGAAAATGCAAGGTAGAGCACCCAGTACATCCACACCTGGGCGGCATGGCACGCAGTTGCACCGCCGCGGCCGCGACACCGTGCTCTATTACCCCCTGTTACTCAGCGCGCCGGGCCTCGGTCACGCAGAGCATCCCCGCCACCGTCACTGCCAGCGGCGGAACCCTCGATGGTGAGCGGGTCTGGTCGGGCCTACGCAGTCGCCGTTCGTTAATGCGGATCATGGCGCCACAACTGCTCGGTGAATTCGCGAAACGTCACCAAAACCATCGGGTCATGATGACGTAGCAACGCTGACTTACTCATCCAGGCCCACACGCTATATCCCTGGGAATGGGTCAACGCGACAAGTTCATTGCCATGGGCACGGATGAACCCCAGGGCCGATTCAGTGGCGCTGCAGCTGCGAAAGATCTGGTTGCATCGCAGTGTGCAGACATCGTCGTGACAGTGGCCCTGGCGAGTCCCCGTTACTGAGTCCACCCCGTTTTGGAGTCGGGTTTGTTTGATCCGGATTCAGTTGATCTCGCAGGCCACCGGGGTGTGGGTGTGCCGGCAAGCCGCAGCGTACTCGGCGGGGGTTCGATAGCCCAGCGCCGAATGGCGGTGTCGGTGATTATGTTCGTGCTTGAAATCGCCGATCACCACGCGGGCCTCGAACAGGGTGTTCCAGTGGTTGCGGTTGAGGCACTCCTTACGTAGCCGGTTGTTGAACGACTCGATATGCCCATTGATCCACGGGCATCCTGGTGGGATGTAGAGCAGGCCGGTTTTGTTCTCGCAGAATCGTTGCAGCGCTTGGGAAACCAGCTCCGGGCCGTTGTCCATGCGCAGCACCTTCGGCGGTCCGCCGGCCACCGCGAACGCCGTCTCGAGTTCGGTCACGAGACGTTCGGCGGTGATGGAGCGCTCCACGATGTTCAGCAGCGACTCGCGGGTGTGCTCGTCGAGCATCGAGGCGATCTTGATGGCCTTGCCGTCGGTGGTGGAGTCGAACTGGAAATCGATCGCCCACACCACGTTCGGTGCATCGGCTACCACCGGCGGGACCGAGGACACCCCAGACCGCTTACGCGGCGAGCGGATCTTGACCTGCAGGCCCTCCTCGCGCCACAGCCGATGGACTTTCTTCTGGTTGACCTCACGACCCACGTCGTAGCGCAAGGCCGCCCAGGCGCGCCGGAACCCGTGGCAGGGGTGTTTGGTGGCGTAGGAGCGCAGCCAGGCTCGCATCTGGGCGTCTGGATCATCCGGAGTCTGCGCCGCGGGCAAGCGGCGGTAGGTGGAGCGGGCCAGCCCAACGGCCTTGCACGCCAGTCGTTCCGACATACTCAGCGTGTCCTTGAGCATGTCCACGGCGCGCCGCTTGGCAGCTGGGCTCAGAATTTTCCCTTCGCGACCTCCCGCAGCGCGTCCTTCTCCAGTTCGGCCTCGGCCAGCAGCCTCTTCAAGCGCGTGTTCTGCTCGCGCAACTCCCGTAGCTCTTTGGCGGCGTCGGTGTCCATGCCGCCGTAGGCGCGGCGCCAGTTGTACAGCGTGGCGGCTGAGACACCCAACTCGGCAGCGATCTCGTCACCGGTCTTGCCTTCAGCAGCCAGCTCGTCCGCGCGGCGCAACTTGCGCACGATGTCCTCCGCGGAATGCCGCTTACGACCAGCCATGTGTTTCATCGTCCCTTCCAGCCCGACCTCGGGCCACAGGACTCTAAAACAAGCTGGACTCATTCACGGGGAACACGCCAGCCCAGCATGGCGCACAACGCCGCGTTAGCAAATGCAATGCTGCCGTCGCAGCCGACTCCGAGAACGGGGATCGGCAGGCGGTCGAGCACGACAGTGGCCGGTAACTGACGCAGCACTTCACTCGCGGACTGGCCGGCGCTTGTGCTCCGTCTGCGCTCTACGCCGACGTAGTGGTCGGCCTCATCAGCCTGCTGGGCATGCATAGTCAACCTCCGCCGGTCGCGTAGGGGTCGCCACCACCAAAACGTGTAGTTGAGTCATCGTAGAAGCTCACCGGTACTGATTGTCCGCGAATCGGCTCATCCGAGGCGTACCGTCGGTTTGCGCTGATGCTGCGGTTCTGCGGGGTCGATTAAGCGGACGAGCCCGTCGCGCCGTCACCAATCGTTTCGGCAACTTGACTTGCCCGTCGCGCCGAAGCGGTTTTTCCGTCACCGTTTCGGGGTAAACCACAGCGCCGTGTTCAGATCAGAGCCCGCACGAACCCACGACGGCCAAGGGGTCAGGCATTGAAAACGCTGTCCAACGAATACACCGACGTCGCCGACATGTTTATCCAGTTGAGAAAGCTTGAGCCGGGTTCTCGCGCATATCGAAAGCAGCGAGATCTGATTGTGCAACGTTGTTTGCCGCTGGCGGACCATATTGCTCACCGATATCGCGGGCGGGGAGAATGCCTTGACGACCTCACTCAGGTGGCGCGGATGGGCCTAGTACACGCAGTCGATCGGTTCGACGCTGATCACGGTGCGCATTTTCTATCCTATGCGGTTCCCACCATTACTGGTCTCATCCGCCGCCATTTCCGGGACCACGGATGGGCCGTCAAAGCTCCGCGACGCATCAAGGACCTTCACACGCAAATCAATGCGGCTACCCCCGAGCTCGCCCACCAGCTGCAGCGCAGTCCGAATGCCTCCGAGCTTGCCGCGTTCTTGGGTGTTGAGCGAGAACTCGTCGTTGATGCGATGGTCGCGGGCAGCAACTATGCGGTGTTGTCGCTCGACGCGCCCAGGACAGATGACGGCAACCCAGAATCGGCGTTGGGTGAAACGATGGGAAGTGATGATCCAGGCTTGGAGAGGGTGCTTAGCGTGCACACGGCCAGACCGCTCATCGCGGCTCTGCCAGAACGGGAACGGCTTGTGATCAAGCTGCGGTTCTTTGAGGAAATGACCCAGTCCGAGATCGCAGAGCGGCTGGGGTGTTCGCAAATGCAGGTGTCGAGGATTCTTGCGCAAGCGTTACTAAAACTGCGCGACGGCGCCTACCAACCGGACCTGGCCGCGGCGGGCTAAACGCGAGACCACACGCAGCACGCGTTCGGCCACCCATGCCGTCCGCCGCGGCTGGCCGCCTGTCCCCCGGGTCGGGCGCGCCGAACGCGGCCAACCGAGATCGCGCTAGTCAGCACCAGAAATCAACGATCTTCCCGGCAGCCGCCAGCAGCGCCGGAATCACTTCACTCATAGAAAATGCGTCGCTGACGTGGCGATCTCGACCGTAGCCACGGGTTTGTGCCCGTGAATCAGAAGCATCGTTCAATCGATCTGTCGGACACGATAAGGCCCGGCGTCGCGTAGGCGGGACGGCCTTTGCATCCCAAGACGACCGGGGGCTGGCGAACTGGTGCGGCGCGCATTGTTGCCACGCTCGGCATCGTTGGCGGTATAATCTATGTCCGCGCACTAGGACTCTCGCGCGGTGAGGAGGCGCAATGGCCGCCACGACGGGACTGCTGCCACACCGCCCAGGTAAGGCCACCCAGCTGGTCGTCGCATCACCGCTGCCGCAGTCTGCGTCGGCCGTGAACCACGCTACGGGAAACAGTGCGACAGCAGATCCGCCTCTTAGCAGTGAGGCAGTCGGCCCGTCCGAAACGGCGCCGACAGCACTGGACTGGTTGCGTTATTTCGCCCTGGAAGTCCGTAAGCTCGCTTACACGATTTCCGCGGGTGCAGGCGAGCATGCCTTGCTGCAGCTGTCTGAGCAGATGACTGCGCGCGCCAACGAATCGTGCGTGGTGACCGAAGGCTCCCCGCCGGGGGTTGTTTAACGCAAGGGGCCCCTCACCCTTGCGCTGCTACCCCCGCGAGTGGGCTCAGGTGTCGGCGCCTGAGCCCACTCGATCGAATCGACCGTCGGCGTAGCCGCATCGGGCTTCGCGTGCGCCGGTTCGCACGGCGGCGCCGATTAATGACTGCGCGCCACGCCGCCATGCTGGGGTGGCGTCGTCGGGCCCCTTCTGCCATCGATTTCGGTAGCAGACCCGACTATTTCTGGGGTCCGGTCAGACCAACTACTTCACCAGCAAACGTGCCGTCCAAGATCCCGGAGCTACGCGATCGTGTCCTGTGAAGACATTCTTGGGTCGCACCAGCATGCCCGGCGTGCTTTAGGCTGCGATCTAAGTCGCTGTGCCCCGAGGCAGGTATTGGCATGGGACTGATGAGGAGGTCTGGATTGGCCGATGCGTCGAACCCTCACGGCGGCCCCACCTCCCAAGTCGCCTCACCATTTGCTGATGACAGCGAGATGGCGACCCGGATGGCAATGTTCGACTGGTCGGGGTCGCTGCTGGGTCCGGTTGACTTGTGGTCGCAAAGCCTGCGGACCGCGGTGGGTATCTGTCTGAATTCGCGCTATCCCATGGTCATTTGGTGGGGACACGATCTGGTCCTTCTCTACAACGACGCATGGATCCCCATCCTGGGGGACAAGCATCCCGCGGTGGCGCGTCGAGGTCGCGACGTGTGGCCAGAAATGTGGCACATCATCGGTCGGCAATTGCACAGCGTGCTCGAAACCGGGCGCGCCACCTTCTCCGATGACCAGTTGTTACCCACGCAGCGCTTCGGCTATTTCGAAGAGGCGTATTTCACGTACTCCTATAGCGCGATACGTCAGGAGAACGGTCAGGTCGGCGGCGTCTTCACCGCGGTCACCGAAACTACTCAACAGGTGCTCAGCGAGCGCCGACTGCGGACATTGCGCACGCTGGGCGACAGTACTGCACGCGTGGTCACCCAAAGCGCTGCCAGCCGGCAGGCGGTCTGCGAGGCAGCGTTGACCGCCTTGGCCAAGGACCGCGCCGACATTCCGTTCGCCGCGGTCTACTCGATCGATCAAGTCAGCCAGGCAGCCGAGTTGATCTGCGCCACCGGGCTGACCAACCCATCGGCGGTAGCGCAGCCGCCCACGAGACTGGTAGAGGCAGCGCGCTGCGGTGCTGCGATGACGATGATTGCCGTGACCGAGCAATGGGCCCGCGCGGTGTCACCGGCAGCCAATCCGGTGGGGGATCAACCGCCCGAAACCGCCGTCGTCATGCCGGTCCAGTTGGGCGAAGATGGCGCCACTGCTGCGGTGCTGCTTGCGGCTATCACTCCTTACCGCAGCATGGACGACGATTTTCGCGGCTTTCTGCAACTGGTGGCTGCCCAAACCAGCCGAGCCATCAGCGACGCCTTGAACTACCAGGCGCAACGCCGCCGCGCTGAAGCGCTCGCCGAACTCGATAGGGCCAAAACAGAATTTTTCGCCAACGTCAGCCACGAATTCAGGACACCGCTGACGCTGATTACCGGTCCCGCCCAGGAAAGCTTGGTCGACACCGGCGAACCCCTCGGGCCAGCCCAGCGTCAGCGCCTAGAAGTGATCGGTCGCAACGCAGCTCGGCTGCGTCGCCTTGTCGATGATCTGTTGGATTTTGCGACGATCGAAGCCGGGAAACACACCCCCGAGCGCCATCTGGTGGACCTTGCGGCCGCGACCCGCGAACTCGTGGCCTCATTCGAACCGGCTATCTGCGCAGCGGGTCTGCAACTGCGCTCAGACATCCCCCCGTTGCCGCGTCCGGTATCCGTCGACGCTGGTATGTGGGAAAAAATCGTGATGAACCTCTTGTCCAACGCGGTGAAATACACACTGGCCGGACACATTGACGTGCGACTACACCAGATCGGCGACACGGTACAACTGGCTGTGACCGACACCGGGATCGGCATTCCCGCTAGCGAAGTCCCAAAAGTGTTTGACCGGTTTCACCGGGTTCGCGGCCGTGGGGGGCGCAGCCATGAAGGTGCCGGCATCGGTTTGGCGCTAGTCGCCGAATTGGTCCATCTTCATGACGGCAGCATCACGGTGGATTCCGTGGAGGGCCAGGGAAGCACATTCACCGTGGAGGTGCCGTGCCCGGCCATCGACACCCCCGCCGCCGGTGATGTTCAGCACTATCCCCACCGTCTCGAGGTGCCCCTGGCGTATGTGCAGGAGGCGATGCAATGGTCGACCGGCACACACCCGGGCGATGTTCACGCCGCAGCGCAGGCTGTGCAGTCATCGGCATCGCAGATCCCGCAGGTACTGGTCGTGGAAGACATCACCGACATGCGGACATTCATCAGCGAGGTGTTAGCGCCGTATTGGCGTGTGCTGCAAGCAGCTGACGGGCGTCAAGGGCTGCAATTAGCTCGCCGATACCACCCCGATCTTGTGATAACCGACATCATGATGCCGGACCTGGACGGCTTCGGCTTACTCAAGGAGCTGCGCGGCGACCCGCGGACCTCGACCACGCCCGTGGTGTTCTTATCAGCGCGAGCCGGTGAGGAAGCCGCGGTCAGCGGGCTGGATGCCGGAGCCGACGATTACCTTGCCAAACCGTTTTCCACCGTTGAACTCCTCGCGCGGGTGCGCTCAAATCTGCAGCTAGCCCAACTGCGTAACCGCGAAGCCCAATTTCGCCGCACACTGATCGAGGCGATGCAAGAGGGCTTTTATCTCTGCGACGACAACGGCACCGTGATCGAGGCGAATCAAGCGTTCTACGACCTGGTCGGCTACGACGCCGCCGGCCTTCCTTACCCGTGGCCCCAACCCTGGGTACCGGCAGGCGACGTCGACCCGCAGGCCTGGGCCATCTGCGAACAGGCCCACGCCCAGTCGCTGCAGGCAGGCGCGAGACGATTCACCGTCCCGGTCCAACACCGCAGCGGCCGACGGCTCTGGCTGGCCTGTACCTCGACTTTAGTGCATCACCCACGCAGTGGGCAGCAACTGATCATCGCGACCGCTGCTGACATCACCGCGCAGCGCCTCGCGGCCCAGCGCGACGAAACCTTGTCACACTTCGCCGTGGCGATCGCAGGTCATCGCACCACAGCAGCCTTGCTCAGCGCCGCGCTCGAACAACTGGGAAAGCTGTTCGGCGGTCGTATCGTCGTGGCTCAGTGGGACGGCGATACCGCCCAGCCCGCGATGGTGACGTGGCCGCCGACAGCGCTTACCAACGATGATCAGCTATTGGTTTCGGCGGTTCACACGGCGCGACACCGGCCCGCAGCGTCGGTGATCACCGTGTCAGAAAACACCGCCTCGGCGATCGCTACACCGCTCGACGGCAAAGGCGACTGTGCTATCGCGATGAGCTGCGACTCATCACCCACCGCGGGCATCACCGATCGCGAGCTGTTCACCGTGCTCACCAGCCACCTTGCCCAGACGCTGCTAACAGCGCGGGAGTACGAGGCCACCCGCACCGTAGCGTTGACGCTGCAGCATGCCATTCTCGGCCCGACCACACTTCCCCGAGGATTTGCCGTTCGCTACACACCGGCGGAAAAACCGCTGGAAGTCGGCGGGGACTGGTACGACGTCGTCATGCTCGCCGACAACACGGTCGGTGTCGTCGTCGGCGACTGCGTCGGTGACGGACTGTCGGCCGCGGCGGTAATGGGACAGCTCCGCTCAGCTGCTCGCACCCGCCTGCTCGATAACGCCGCACCCAAAGATGTTCTCGAGTCATTAGACCGGTTTGCGCGAGCACTCCCGGGCGCGCTGTGCACCACCGTGTTCTGCGCCGTCATCGACCCCGTTGGTGCGGTCATCCGCTACAGCAGCGCCGGGCACCCCTATCCGATACTAATAACCGCCGACGGCGACCATCGCCTCCTCGACGACGCCCAATCAACGCCGCTTGCGATCAACAGCGCCGCTTTGCCGCGTACCGAATCCCGCACGGTCCTACCCCCGGGTGCCACCGTGCTGCTGTATACCGACGGACTGATAGAGCGGCGAAAAGAATCCCTGGACAGCGGATTCAACCGCGCCATCGCAGCACTCGTGCGCTACCGGGACCGCCATCCCGAAGAGACCGCGGACCGCGTCATGAGTGAGCTGCTGCCCGCCGGCGGGTACACCGACGACGTGGCCCTGCTGCTCTACCGGCAACCGCCCCCGCCGTTTCATCTCCAACTCCCGCCGCCGTCACCAGCATCCCCCGCGCCCGACACCATTTACGCAGCTGGCTGCAAGCCGCCGCCATCGACGATGACGTTGCCGGCGATCTCTTGCTCGCGGCGGGGGAAGCTGTCACTAATGCCGTCGAACACGCCAGCGACGACGTCGCCCATCACGTCGAATTGACGATCACCGCCAACCTCGCAGACTCGTTGATCACCATCACCGTCGGCGACACCGGACGTTGGCGGCCCCCATCTACAGCGCCCAGCGACCGCGGCCGCGGCATCGCGCTTATGCGGGCCCTCGTCGACCACCTCACGGTGACACCGACATCATCAGGGACCACGGTAATCCTGACAAAAAATCTGCGCCAACCACCACACAAACACACCGGGCGGCAGTAACACAGCAGTCGTCATTCCGCCGCCGAGATGGTTGACCCAATATCGCCTATCGGATCGATTCGACAGCGATGCAGGCAAAGTAAGACGCGATCACACACAGTGCTCACCGCGCCAAATAAAATGCAAGGTAAATGCAGACAGGCAGCACCTCGCACTGTCCGCATCCAGCCTTCAAAAGCCAGCATGAGCACGGAGCTGATCGCAACCTTCATCCGGACAGGACACCCTAAGTGTCGGCTGGCTGGTGGGGTGATGCAGGAGCGAAGGGTGTGGCGAGTCGTCACAGGGCGGGCGGGTGGCGCTGTGCTCGCGTAGGCGGGACTGCAGGGGGGCCTGGCCGAGTGCCGCCCGCGGCCGGGGGCAGGATGGAAGATTCCGGCGTTAGCGGTTGGCCGAGAAGCGCTTAAGGAGGGCAACGGGTTTGGACGAGATGCGGGCCCATCAGGTTTTCGGCGAGTGGGGTGAGGCGCTTTGGCACCGGGGGGTGTACTTGGATGGTGATTTTGCGCCGGAGGATCAGGCCGAGCAGTGGGTTGAGGAGTTGGTGTCCAAGGCGTTGACGGCGATGGATGATGCCGGCGTTGAGGTGAGCCGTGGCCCGGTGCGCGTGGTCGGGGACCAGCTGATTGTTGAGCTTGATGGTGTTGACCTGGTGGCGCGGGATCTGCGTGATGGTCATGCGTCGCTGTCGATTGAGGTGATTTTGTCGCGGCTGGATGCGATCGCAGCGGATCGTGGCGCGTTGGCGCGGTGGCATTTTTGGTATACCGGGGACCCGGTGGGCGCCGGGTTTTTCGTCACGGAGCAGGAGATGGTCACCACTGCCGGGGTTGACGTGCGCGAGCTCGACGTCGGAGTGAAGTGGTACCGGCCGGAAATGCCGTAGCAGGCCGCGCGGGGAGCGCGCGCCCGACTGGGAGTCCGCGGAGCCCGGCTGGTGGCGGCTGGGCGGATTGGCGCAGAGTTTTTCGGTTCCATTGCGGCATAGGGCGACTGCGGGGCTTAGCGTGGCAGCCATGGCATCGGGCACAGTGACGAAGGCGGCACGCAGAGCAGCGCGTGAGGCGGCAAGGGAAGCGCAGGATGAGTTGAGAAAGCGAATGCAGGCCAATACTGCGGATCTGGCGACGTACTTCTCTGCTCGCGAACGAGTCGAAGCGGTTGATGAGTGGTTTTCTGAGCGCCAGGCAACGCTGGTCAAGCAAGCTGCGCAAAGGCGCAGTGCGCAGCGCCTCGCGTGCGGGCAGGCGCTGAAATCGATGCGTGATCGCGGCGTGCCGGTGAGCGAAATCGCCCGCATGGCCGCAATCGCGGAAAAGACTGTGCGGGAGTTGGTTCGGGAGGCGGAGACGGGCCCCGAGGATGCAGCGGGCCCGGCGGGTGCGCCGCAGCTGACGATTGTGCGCTCGAATGCTCAATCCCAGGCGCCGGTGGTCGCGGCCGTCGATCCGACAGAGAGTTCCCGGCCGGCCGTCTCGGCGCAGCCGTAGCCGCTTGGGGGTGTCGGCGGGTCAGGCGATGATGCACCGCAGACGAGGCGCGGGAGGGCATCGAAAGCGAAGGGAGTTATGGGGGTTTCGCAACCGCTACGTTTGGTCGTGGATCCGATGGTGCACGCTGAGGAGTTGAGCCGCTTTGAGGCCAACGTCGTGCGGGGTCCTGGCGCCGAGGATTGCGCTATCTGGTGCTCGGCGATCGGTGCTGATGGTTATGGTCGGTTTTGGGTGCGTCGCGGGGGTGCGCGGATCATGTTGCGAGCCAATCGTTATGCGCTGGCGTCCGCGCTGGGCGGAAAGGCGTTGGAACCGTGGGTGCGGGCACTGCACGGTTGTGACAATCCGGCGTGCGTGCGGGTGAGTCCGCCCGGTGAGAGGGGTTTGTTGCACATCGTCGGTGGTTCGCAGCGCGACAACATGGTGATGATGGCCCGCGCGGGCCGCGGTGGTGGCCGGGTGGCGGTGCGCCGCGGTGATCACGGCGTGAAAGCCCGCCGGGCCCGGGCGGTGGCGTTGCGGGAGGCGGTGCGCGGCGGGTGGGACGGCGAGGCGGTGCAGGCGGCGCTGCTGGGTTCGGCTGACCCGACTCTGTGGTAATCGGCAGGGTGGCAGCATTTTTCGGGCCCGGAAGAGTGGCGGCAGCCGGAAGAAAAAAGGGGCCTACCGGCCCGGTGTTGGGAGGCCGGTAGGCCGTGTGATTGCCTCGGTTTAGGTGAGGTCGCAGGCGGCGTTACGCAGGCTTTCGAGCAGCTCGACGTTTTCGCCGAGGGTCATCGTCGTGTGACCCCATTGGGTGTAGGTGCCGGTGAGGGTGTCGATGAGGAAAGGGATCTCCACGTTGCGGTTGTCGATGCGGCGAGTGATGGTGCCTTCGATGATCATGAATGTTCCTTCCGGAGAGGTTGGCCGTGCTCGCTGACGGGTGCCGGCCTGCCGGTCATGGGTGGTATCCCAGGCCGGCGCTGTTGATGCGGCGGGTGATGGGGGCGAGGTTGTAGGTGGTGTCGGTGATGGCTGCCCAGGTTTCCCATCCGTTGATGGCGTTGTTGACGTCGCTGAGTTGGACGTCTGGCCTGCTGATGGGCAGGGTGTCGCCGTTGCGGGGGTGGCCGTACTCGGCGACGACGGCGACGAGTTGGCCGGTTCCGTCGAAAATCCGGCGGTCACCGGGAGGCGCCCAGTTTCGTTCGAAGCGCAGCTGGCGGGCGATGCCGTCGGAGGGGTCGATGAAGTCGTAGGCCAGTGCGTAGTCGATGTCTGACATGGTGATTCCTTTCGTGATTGGGGTGAAAAGAAGGCCAGGCCCGCGGGTGTGCGGACCTGGCCTGGCGGATGGGTTGGTTAGGCGGCGCCGGCGGTGCGAGTGGGGGCGGTGAGCAGGGCGTCGAGGGCCTCGTCGAGGTCGTCCCAGTCGATGACGTCGGCGTCGTTGAACTGGGTGGTCCACATGGGGTCGTCGGCCTCGTGGGGGATGAGGGCGGTGAGGGTGTAGATGTCGGTGCCGCGGGTGGCCCGGTAGGTCCACTGGTGGTGTGGGTCGGCGTGGAAGATCAGTTCGCCGGCACGGACTTTCGTGATGAAGACGTTGGGGGTGTCGTCCAGGTGGGCTGCGGCGACTTCGACGGCGGCCATGAGGTCTCCGTGGTGGTCGTGGGCGAGGAGGATCAGGTGGTGCCCGCTCTCGCGGGTGTACTGGTGGACGGTGGACAACACGATCGGTCCGTGGTTGTGGGCCAGGATGCGGGTGATTCCGTACTGCTGGTCTTGGATGCGGCCGGCGGCCTCGTCGCAGAGGTTGAAGGCGAGTTCGAAGTCGTGGTCCATGGTGTTCTCCCGTTCTGTGTGCTGAGTGGTGCGCCGGTCAGCGCTGGGGAGCGTTCACTGAGGGATTGGTCGTGTTGTCAACCCGGGAGGGGGCGCGGGGCGGGCGGATTTGTCGCCCGCGAGCGTCAGCGAGCTGATAGGGCGGCAAATGTCCTCCGCCGCCCGCACCGCGCCCCTGGGAGGGTTGATTGCGGCCGATCCCGAAGTACGCTTGGCGACCCGCTGACGGCAATAGGGGTGAGGGGCTACGGATTTGACGGCCGCCCAGGCGGCCGTGTCCGCGCCGCCGTGCGGCGCGGTGCGGACCGGTGTGGGTTGGTGAAGGACCCGGCCCGGCCCTCGACGATGCGCGGGCCGGGCCGGGCGGGTGGGTTACCAGCTGCCAATGATGGCGCCGATAGCGTCGGGGATCGACGAGTGGGGGATGCAGCCGCGGAGTCGTCCTAGGTCGTCGTCGCTGAGGTGGCGGCCGGCCCATGCTTGGGCTTGTTCGCGAGTGATAAGCGCTTGAGTGTGGCCCTGCCTGATGAGTCGGCGGGCGAGTGTGCGCACGGTTGACATGGGCTTTCCTTTCCGGCTGGTGGTCACAGTTCGTCGACCAGGCGTTGGGCGGCGCCGGCGACGTCGTGCAGCAGGAGCGTTTCGTCGGCGGCGAGGCGGAGGATTTCGCGTGCGTTGTGGGGGTTGATGCATTCGAAGTGGTCGGCGCGTTGTTGGCGCAGCGTGTTGAGGCGAGTGAGGGTTTGATCGAGTTCGGTCCGGGGGTCGGTTTCACGTTCGACGCGGGCGATTACCAGCCGTAGGTAGTGCAGGATTTCGCGGCGGGTTCCCTGCAGAGCGAGGCCGTCTCCGTTGCCGTTCCACAGTCCGAGGATGTAGGGGGAGGTCAGGTCGTCTTCGTCGTCGGGCCGTAGGTGCTCGATGCCGTTCTCGCGGGTGTGCACGGTGTAGAGAGCGCCGGCGGCGGTGCCCCATTCGATGTGGTTGGACATGGTGGTGTTGTTCTCCGTTCTGAGAGTTCAGTTGTGCGCCGGTCGGCGTGGGGTGCGCGGGACCGGCGGGTTGGCGCGGTCCACCCCGGCCCGGGGGTCAGCAGGAGGCGGATTTGACCGCCCCGGCGAGCCCGGCGCGCAGCGCCGCGGGGCGAGCCTGGGATAGGGCGGCGAATGCCGCTGGCGCCGCACGGGCGAGCGCAGCGAGAACGGGCGAGCTGGCCCCGCGGGCCCGGGTTGACGGCGACAGCAGTCCCCGCCGGTCACACTGGCCATCCCCGCTGACGGCATAGAAGATGAGCGGTTTGCAGATTTCGCGTTTGCGCCGCGCGGGTGACAACGCACCCGGCCGGCCATCGGCCCGGGTTGCGGAGGGCGGAGAAAAGGGGGCCCGGCCAGCCCCCGTGGTGGGTGTGCTGGCCGGGCCTGGATTATGTTGCGGATCTCACCATGGCGTTGCCTGGACGAGGGATTGGACAAAGAGCCATTCACCGCGGGCGGCGAGGTCGCGGTTGCGGAATGTGGGTTGTTCAGCGAAAGTGCGAGGGTCACATGCGATTCGCCATTTCTTATCGATGAAGTTGCGCGAGACGCATCCGCATCCGCCGTTGGGCCAGGTGGTTTCGACGACGTACCATCCGCCGTGTCGCCACCAGTGGTAGGTGAACGTGGTGGGTGGCTCGCCGGCCATGCGGTGTTTGGCCAGTGCAAGCGGGCTGATGTAGACGCCGCTGCGGTGTCGGAACCAGCCGCTGTGTGGGGCGGAGTCTTGATGGGTGTGCGGGATGGCGGTGAGGTCGAGTTGCGGCATGGGGTTGCCCTTTCGGTGTCGTTTTGTGGTGGTCACAGGTCGTGGGCGGGTGCGACGGTCAGAGGCACGCTGGCGCGGGTGATGGCCCAGGGTCCGTCGTTGTAGCGGGGAAGGGCCCGTATGAGGGTGTCTTGGAGGACTCGGCAGAACGCGTTGGCTTCGCTGGTTTCCCAGTCAGCCAGATCGGCGCATTGGTAGACGAAGCATTCGAGAGCGCTGAGGATTTCGATGATCGACCAGGTGGTGTGCTGCGGGCGCTGGTAGCGGTATTCAGATGGGGGCTCCGGCGCCCGGGCGGGGGACCGCCCGTGGTTGGCGGCGGCGATGTTGGTGTCGACCAGCATCTGCCCGGTTTCGTCGAAGTTGTCGCATCTGAGTTGGCCGATGCGTGAGGGGTTGTCGTAGTACCAGGTGAGGTTGGTGTAGATCCCGCGGAATTTGTCTGCGGCCCAGAGCAGGACGTGGATGTGTTCGTGGGAGAGGGCGAATGCGCTCATGGTGGTGTGCTCCATTCAGGTGTGAGTAGTTGGTGGTAGGCCCGGGCGGGGTGCCGTGTGGGGGCGCCCGCCCGGGCCGGGTGTGCTCAGCGCGCAGTGAGTGCGGCGCAGAGTTCGTCGGTGGTGAGGCGGTTCCAGCCGACCGACTCGCAGAGCCAAGCGGTTTCGCCGACGACGACCACGTCACCGACCGAGAGGCTGCGATGGCCGGCCAGGCGGTAGCGCAAAGCCCAGTCCTGGTCGGGCTCGTCGATGTTGAGTTGTTCGAACACGACTTCCAATGCGGCGTTGGAAAGTTCGTGGGCGAGGACGTGCTCGGCGATCTCCAGCTCGAAGCTGGCGGCCTGGCGCAGCTCGGCGGGTAGGGGCTGGTGGTTGGTGATGCCCCAGTGGCGGTCGGGTGATTCGTTGAGGTACACGGTGGTGTGCAGGTTGGGCATGGTGGTTCCTTCCGGGTTGTGTTTGTTCGCGCCGGTCAGCGCTGGGGTCGCGGTCAATCGGTCGAGGGTGGGCTGTCAACCCCGAAGAGTCCGGTGGTGGTGTCGGCGGATTTTCGGCCCGCGAGCGCCAGCGAGCTGATATGGCCGAAAATGTCCTGTGCCGCCGGCACCAGCACCGGACGTGGGTTGACCGCTCGGGCCCCGGCCGATTAGGCTGCGGCCCCTTGCTGACGGCAAAGAGGTGAGCGGCTACGGGTTGTCACGGCCGCGCCGCGGCCGTATCCGCCGCGCTCGCGGCGGTGGGTGTGAAAGGACCAAAAAGGGGGCCCGGCCAACCCTCCGTGGTGGAGAGCTGGCCGGGCCCATCGGTGTGAGCTACAGCGTTTGCAGCAGCCGGAATGCTTGGGCCTTCAGCGATTGCGGGCTGGCGGCCGAGGCGATGCTGCGCAGGGCGCGGGTTTGGCTGGCGGCGGTTGAGGTTCTGGCGCCGCGCACGGGTACGTGGTGGTCGAGGTATTCGGTGACCGCGTTGTAGGCGGCCCACCGGGTGCCGGCGATGGGTGTGATCGTCGGGGAGGAGGTCCACAGTTTGACGATGCCGTTGGCGCGTTCGCTGCGGTGACGGGCGGTGGCGGCGCTGGTGGCGGAGTCGACCTCGAGCAGGGTGTTGGCGAATCGGCGAACTTCGTCGGTGTCCATCGGGCGCGCGTAGAGTTCGGCGGCTTCGGCTTCGAACGCTTCGATGTAACGCCAGGTCAGTTTCAGGGCGTTGCGTGCCTCTTGGATGGCGGCGCGTGCCCCTCCGGTGTGGCGGATCCCCCAGCTGGCTTTGGCATTGCGCAGAGCGGCCGATTGGGTGTTCTTGCACACGATGCGCACGGGTGTGACCAAGAAGGTGAACCTTGAGGACCCGTCGTGGGAGTTCAGGGCTGCAAGGTAGAGGTCGGTGCGGTCCTGGGTTCCGTCGCGGCCGTCGAACACGATGGTGTTGGGCAGTTTCATCGTCATGAACGTTTCGCGGCCCCCGCGCAGGGCACCTGCGGTTTCGAAGTGCGCCCCGGAGGCATCGACCAGGGCGTCAAGCAGGTCGCAGGAGGCTTCGTTTTGGACGGGCTCGTATTTGGAGCCGACCACCCGAGGACGTCGAGGCGGCCGTTGATGGGGTTGGTGCGCACGGTGGCGTAATAGTCGGGCACGGCCAGGGGTGCCGGGGTGGTGACGCCGGTGGGGTCGATGACGGGTTCCTGGGGGACCTGTAATGCCATCTTGCGGACGTCCCAGCCGGCGAGGTGGGCGGCTTGGAGGGCTTCGTGGGCCGTCATGGCGTGGCCGACGGACTGTCCGAGTCGGTGCCAGTGGTCAGAGCGTGAGTTGGCGAAGCTGACGTGGGCGATGCCGTTGGCGTCGGTGGTGATGTCGAGTTCGTGTGCCATGATGTCTTCCCTTTCGGTGGAAGGTGTTTGGTGTGCGCCGGTCGGCGCTGGGTGTGTGCGGGACCGGCGGGGCGGCGCAGTCAACTGGGCCTGGCGGGGGGCCGGGAGGCGGATGTGCGGCCCGGTGAGCCCGGCGCGTAGCGCCTTGGGCGAGCCTGGGTAGGGCCGGGCACATGCCGCCGGCGGCGCACGGGCGAGCGCAGCGAGAACGGGCGAGGGCCCGCGGCGGCCGCGGTTGACGGCGGCATTTGCCCCGCCGGTCATACTTGGCACCCCGCTGACTGGATAAATGGTGAGGGGCTACGGATTTCGGCCGCCGCCAGGCGGCCGTTTGCCGCCATGGGGCATGGGTGCGGTGCGGTGCAGGAAGAAGAGTGGGCACCGGCGCGCGCGGGAGATGGCCGGCCAGATGTGTGGCCGCGTCAGAACAGGGCGTCGCCGACTGCCTCGTGCCACCATTGTTCGAAGCCGGGGCGTTGTTTGTCGACCGGGCCCAGGGGGGCTGCGACGATGAGGTGGTCAACGCCGTGCACGCTGCGGTCTTTCAGGACGTGGCGGATCACCCCGTCGACGCCACGCACCCGCTGCCCCGGCTCGCGGGCCAGTTGTGCGGCCATCTGTGCCCGGGTGCCGGTGGCGATCGTGCGGATCGAGCGCGCTGTGATCCCCCGTCCACCGGCTGGGCCGCGCCGCTGCAGCCGGCGGACCTCGTAGAGAGCCCAGGGTGATCGTTGCAGGCGGGTTTGGAAGCGTGTCACCACGTCGTCGAGGCCGGCGCGGGCCACCATGTCGGCGGCGCTACTGCCCGAGATGAGCGTTTGGGCGGGGTTGAGGCTGCGGGCAACGAATTCCAGAAAGAGCGCTTCGGCGGCGCGGTCGGGCTCGGCGCGGAAGCGGCGGATCTGGTGGGCCCGCCCGGTTTCGGTGGCCATGCTGAACGGGCAGAAGCTGCAGGCCGATTTGGGAATGCTGGCACCGATTTCGGCGAGCAGGAAGTCTTGGCAGTCTTCGCGGTTCCAGCCCCACTCTTGTAGCGGATACCAGCCAGTCCTGGTCGCGGTGTTGTAACCGCGGTCCTTGGTCGAGCGGCCGGCTTCGTTGGCCTCGTAGCCGATGGCGTGCCTGTAGGGGCGCCCGCTGGTGATGCGGGCGATGACCGGGTCGAGGGCGTCACCCTTGGAGTGCATGGAGCAGGCGCGGATCCCGCCGAGTTGGGGAAGGGTTCCGGCGGAGAGCATTTCATCACCGAGGGTGTAGTGCCCGGCTGCGAAGAGCTGCCCGGTGCAGCGGGAGTCATTGAGGACCACGACGCCCCCGCCTGCTCGTGTTGTCCTGCGTTGTGAGCGTGCGACCTGGAGGTAGCGCACGCGGTGTCGGCGAAACAGGGGCAGGACATGACGCTCGACCGCCTCGACCGTAGAGGTCCACTCGTGACCGGTCATGGCCGTCACGACGACGAGATCCTCGACCTCGAAGTCACGCGAGTCGGGGTCGGTGAGCCAGCGGACGAGCATGGCCGAGGAGTCCAGTCCCAGCCCGAAGCTGGCGACCACACTCGGTGGTCGGCCGCCGCCCCCGGGGCTGTGGGTGGTGAGGATTTGGCTATCGAGGTAGGTGGTGTCCATGGCGGTGTCCTCGTTCTGTGAGTTCGGCGTTGCGCGCCGGTCGGCGCTGGGTGTGCGCAGGACCGGCGGGCGGCGCGGTCAACTCGGCGCGATGGGGGGCCGGGAGGCGGATGTGCAGCCCGGTGAGCCCGGCGCGTAGCGCCTTGGGCGAGCCTGGGTAGGGCCGACACATGCCGCCGGCGGCGCACGGGCGAGCGCAGCGAGAACGGGCGAGGGCCCGCGGCGACCGCGGTTGACGGCGGCATTGGCCCCGCCGGTCATACTTGGCACCCGCTGACTGCAAAAAAGCTGAGGGGCTACGGATTTCAGGGCCGCCTGGGCGGCCGCATCCCGGCGCTCATGGGTGCGCCGGGGATGGATGCGGAAGAAAATGGGGGGCCCCGGCCAGACCGTGTTCGTCGCTGGTGCTGGCCGGGACCGGATAGGGCGGCTGGTGTGCGGGCCTGGCGCGGGTAGTGGGTTAGCGCCGGCCGGTGATGCGGTCGAGTTGGCCCCTGATGTCTGTGGCGGTGAGGTTGGCGAACATCAGGCGGCCTTGGTCGTCGAATTCGTATTTGGAGGCGACTGGTTCGCGGATTTCGCGGGTGAGGACCAGTTCGCCGGTCGAGGAAAGGTAGCGGCACATGCGGCGATAGTCGGCGCCGGTGAGGCTGTCGAGCTTCGGGTTCATGTAGGTTTCGATGCGAGTGATGTAGGTAGGCAACGGCTTTCCTTTCGAGGGTGGGTGTGCAGGGAGTCGTGACCGACCGGGGTTGGCTGGCCCGGCCGGCGTCGGCGGGTTATCCGCGCTCGGTGATGATGTGGGTGATGGCGCATGCGGCGCGGGTGAAACGTTGGCTGTCGTCGATGAAGGCGGCGACGTCGCGGCCGTGGTGAGTGTCGGCGAATTCGGCGTCGTAGACGTGGTTGCTGGAGAGTTCGGCCAGGCTGATGCTGGCGTCGTGAAGTGCGGCCAGTGCTCTGTTGAGCGCGCCGGTGAGCTTGATGCGGTGTTCGTCGATGAGCATGGCTTGCTCGGTGTAGAAGTCGTCTTCAGTGAGGTCGTGGGTGGTCATGGGTGTGTTCCGTTCTGTGTGCTGAGTGGTGCGCCGGGCAGCGCACCGGCGGGGTTAATCGGGTGAGGGTGGGCTGTCAACCCCGAAGAGCCTGAGGGTCGGCGGCGACGGATTTTCGGCCGCGGCGAGCGGCAGCGAGCGTGAGGGGCCGGAAATGTCCTCCGCCGTCGGCGCCGACCCCGGGCGTGGGTTGACAGCTCGGGTCCCCGGCCGATTAGGCTGCGCCCCTTGCTGACGGCATAGAAGGTGAGCGGCTCTGGATTTCGCGGCCGTGGGGGCGGGGCCGGCCGGCGCCGTGCGCGGACCAGCCGGCCTCGGAGAGGGCGGAAGAAAAAGGGGGACCGGCCAGCGCGGGGAGTTGGTGAGCTGGCCGGGCCCGCGAGTGTAGCTACTGATCGGTGGTGGCGGGGGTGTGCCTCACGGGTCGGTGGTCGGTGATCTTGTGGTAGGCGACGGTGTCGGTCCAGGATGCGTTGTCGTGCAGCCGGATTGATACGGATTTGGTGTTGACGCGGAGGACGGTGTACCAGCTGTTGAGGTATTGGATGAGGTCGCCTTTGGCGATGGTGTCCCGGCTGTAGGTGTTGGCGATTCCCTGGGCCTGCTGGGTGGCGTAGATGTTCTTCCAGTAGGTGATGCCGTCTGCGCGCTGGGCCATGCGGGCGATGATCTGCTCGCGGTGAGATCCGGTGGCCGGCGGGAATTCGTCGGCGTACTCGACGGTGGCGGTGCGTGCGATGACGCGGCGGTGTCCGTCGAGTTGGCGCTGGTCGGCGCGTTGTTCGGCTTCGAGTTTGTCGATGCGGTTCTTGACGGTGATCGGTGCGTAGCGCTGGGCGGTGGTTTGTGTTGCCGCGGCAGCGCGGGCGGCGGCGGTGTCGGCGGCATCGGTGGCGTCGATGGCACGCCGTGTGGCTTGGTTGGAGCGTGCGATGGCGTTGCGGTGGCGCCGTTCGCTGTGGTGGCCGATCTTGATGGGTTCACCGCCGGGGGGCAGGGCGTCCATGGCGCGTTGTTCGGCCTCCCACGCCGCGTGGGCGTCCTGGGCGCGGCGGTCGGCTTTGTCGTTGAGGACCTCGACGCGGTGGGCTTGGCGCTCGGCGCGATCAGCCTCGGCTTGCGCGGCGGGACGGTGTGTGTCGTCGATGTCGAGGGTGACGGTGTGGCCGGCCTCGCGCAGTGCTTGGGCGGCGGCGGTGATCTTGTGGCGGTTGGGTTGGCGGTCGCGGCTGTGGGCGATGCCCCACAGGCCAAGGGTGCGGAACCAGCGGAATCCCGCGGCTTTGAGGATGGTGTTGGTGCCGTCGCCGCGGTTGGTGCCGTGGACGAGGGTGCCTTCTGCGGCGCTGTGGGTGATCTGTACGGACACTGGGGTGTTCTCCGTTCTGTGGTGTTGTTGGTGTGCGCCGGTCGGCGCTGGGTGTGTGCGGGACCGGCGGGGCGGCGCCGTCAACTGGGCGCGATGAGGGCACGGGAGGCGGATGTGCGGCCCCGGTGAGCCCGGCGCGCGGCGCCTTGGGCGAGCCTGGGTAGGGCCGACACATGCCGCCGGTGGCGCACGGGCGAGCGCAGCGAGAACGGGCGAGGGCCCGCGGCGGCCGCGGTTGACGGCGGCATCAGCCGCGCCGGTCAAACTTGGCACCCCGCTGACTGCAAAAAATGTTGAGGGTTCTGTATTTCGTGCGCTACGAGCCATGCCCCGCCCCGGTGTGCGGTCGCTGGCCTGGATAGGGCGGGAAGAAAAAGGGGGCCCGGCCAACCCTCCGTGGTGGAGAGCTGGCCGGGCCCGGGTTCGGCGCCGGTTTAGTGGGCGCGGCGGGGTTGGCCGGCGGTGGAGGTGATGAGCACGTCGCGGATCTTGGCCGGGTTGATACCGGAGTTCAGGGCGACTTCCAGCAGGTTGGCCAGGCCGGGCCGGGGGGTGCCGGTGGACTCGGCTTCGGCGAGAGCGGCTTGGACCGCGATGCCGGCGCGGATGGTGTCACGGTCGAGGCACAGGCATGCCGCTGCGACGGTGAGTGCCTCGGCGCGGGGGCGCCCACGCAGCCGCCGGCTGATGTGGGTCCATAGGTCGGCCGCGGACGCGGGGTGGTCTACAGCAAGCCCGATCATGGCGTCACGCACGGCGGGGTGCCCGGTGATGGCGATGCCGGCGCGGGCGGCCAGGGTGGGGCTGGTGATGGGTGTCGCGCCCTGCAGGATTGCCGCGATTTCGGCTTGGGCGTTGGCAGCGAGTTCGTCGTGGTCGGCAATGTCGATCTGTGGTGCAGCCGGTAGGTACCCGAAGTCCGCGGTGATGTCCTGGCGGCTGCTGCGGATCTGCTTGCCTTCGTTCAACACGAATTCGGCGGTGGCCTGGCCATCGGTGTAGGGGTAGGTCTGGCCGTAGTTGCCGGTGTCGATGTCGAGCCATTGACCGGCTTCGGTCACGTTGCGGGTGTAGAGACGGTGCAGAACGCGAATGCCGCTGGCCTGCAACACATCGCGGACCGCATCCATGAGTGAGGCGACGTGATCGTCGTCGTGATGGTCGCAGATCGCTATGACGGTGGCGGCGACGACGCCATCGGAGAGCACGTCGTGGGTGGGCAGCTGGGCAATCTGCTCAATCGTGGCGGTGCGGTCCAGTCGCATGGCGCAGTAGATGCCGATGGTGCCGCCTTCGGTGCGCTGGTAGAGGTAGATCACCAGGCTGTTGGTGGGGATGAATCCGAGAAGGCAGGGCGCGGCGGCCAGCAGGTCGGCGGGGGTGCGAAGGCTGATCTGAGACATGATGTTTCTCCGTTCTGTGACTGGTTGTGGTGCGCCGATCGGCGCTGGGGTGCGGTCACTGAGGGATTGGTCGTGTTGTCAACCCTCGGGAGGGGGCCCGGGGCGGGCGGATTTGTCGCCCGCGAGCGTCAGCGAGCTGATAGGGCGGCAAATGTCCTCCGCCGCCCGCCGCGCGCCCCTGGCAGGGTTGACTGCGACCAGCCCCGAAGTACGATGGGTGCCCCGCTGACTGCAAAAAGGTTGAGGGGCTGCGGGTTTCGGATCGGGAGCCGGACGAAAGAGGGGGGACGTGGCCCCAGCCGCCCGGGATTGCCGAGCGGCCAGGGCATGGATAGTCACGGTTGGGGCGGACCGTCGCCGCGGCGGGCGAATGCTGCGGTGATGGCGGCACGGATTTCGGTGGGTCCGAGGCCTTCGGTGAGCTTGCTGTCGAGCGCGACCGCCAGATCGGGGTCGGGAGTGTGGGTGGCTTGGGCTTCAGCGAAGGCGGCTTGGAGTGCAAGCGTTGCGTGGACGGTGTTGCCCTGCAGGCACAGGCTGGCGGCGGCGATGGTGAGGGCTTCGGCGCGGGGTTGGCCTCGTAGGCGCCGGCCGATGTGGGTCCACAGGTCCGCGGCGGCGAGCGGCTGGTCGATCGCCAGGCCGATCATGGCGTCGCGCAGGGCGGGGTGGCCGGTGATGACGATGCCGGCGCGGGTGGCCAGGGTGGGGTCGGTGTGGGGGCCTCCCAGCAGGATGTCGGTGATGTCATCGAAGGTGTCAAGGACGAGGTTGGCGTGGTCGGCGACTGCGACGGGCGGTGCGGGCGGAAGATGCTCGAAGGCGGCGGCGATGTCGTTGCGGGTGCGGTGGATCGGTGTTCCGGAGTGCACGAGCCGGGCGGAGTGCAGCGAGTCGGTGTAGGGGTAGGTGTCGCCGTGATCGCCGGTGTCGGCGTCCAGCCAGTGCCCGGGTGTGGTCACGTCTCGTGCGTAGATCCGGCGCAGCACCCCGACCCCGTTGCGTTGCAGCGCCTCTCGGACTGTGTCGAGGATGTGTCTGGCGTGGATGTCGTGGCGTTGCTCGCAGATCGCCAGAAGGATGGCGGCGTCGTAGCGATCGGAGCGCAAGGCGCAGATGGTGGGGAAGTTGGCGGCTTGGCTGGTGGTGATGGTGATGTCGAAGCACACCACGTCTCGTACGCGGATGCCGCCGTTGGGCGCCCGCTGTACCAGGTAGACGACCATGCTGTTGGTCGGCACATATTTGAGCAGGGCGGGGCAGGCGGCGAGCAGGTCGGCGGGGGTGCGAAGATCGTTGTAAGACATGGCGTTTCTCCCGTTCTGGCTACTGAGTGGTGCGCCGGTCAGCGCGGGGTCGCGGTCACTGAGGGATGGGGCGTGTTGTCAACCCGCGGCGGGCCGGTGCGGGCGGATTTGTCGCCCGCGAGCGTCAGCGAGCTGATAGGGCGGCAAATGTCTTCCGCCGCCCGCACGGTCTGCGTGCAGCGGGTTGACTGCGGCCCATCCCGAAGTACTCTGGGCGACCCGCTGACTGGAAAAATGGTGAGCGGCTGCGGTTTGCGCGGCGGCACCGTAACAGCGGGGCGCGGGGTGTGCGCTCATTTGCGACAGAACACCGGAGCTGCCCGGCCCACCGGGAGCGGGCCGGGCAGAGTCGCGCCCGCGCAGCTACCCGTCGCTGCCGGCGGGTACCGCTGCCCAGCCGGCTGGGGGTGTCGTCTGGGTGTAGCAGATCCGGTCGCGCACCCAGCCGCCGTAGGCGCGTCGTGCAGCATCAGCGTCGGCGTCGCCGTACTCGGCGGTGAGCAGTGGCAGCGGGGTGCGGCGGTGGCCATCGACGTCGGTTCGCAGAGCGTCGTCGGCGATGTATTGCTGCTTGTCGAGGTTGCACAGGTACCCGGCCGTCCCCAGGCTGGTAGCCGGCATCGCCCGGTTCGGGTCGACGTCGTCGCATACCAGGCCCTCGAAGCGCACGAAGTGCTTGTCCTCGATGAGGAAAAAGAGGTTGGTGTCCGCGCCTGGTTCGTTGTCGGCGTAGTCGCCGGCCCAGGCCAGCCGCAGGCCACCGTCGAGACTTAAGAGCGTCTGCACGGCGGCCATGAGCGGGGTGTCGGCGCGGGTGTGGCCGTAAAGCTTGTGGCCCGAACCGTAGTCCGCGGGGTCCAGTGCGGCGACGATGCGGCCGTCGCTGCTGAGGAAGGTGGGTGTGAAGTATTGGCCCATGACGTGTTCTCCGTTCTGTGGTGTTGCTTGGTGGGCGCCGGTCGGCGCTGGGGGAGCGGGGACCGGCGGGGCGGCGCGGTCAACTGAGCCGACGGGGGCGCGGGAGGCGGATGTGTCGCTGCGGCGAGCCGGGCGCGTCAGCGCCCCTGGGCGAGTCGCGGTGGGGCGGCACATGCCGCCGGTGACGCACGGGCGAGCGCAGCGAGAACGGGCGAGGGCCCGCGGCGGCCGCGGTTGACGGCGACAGCAGCCCCGCCGGTCATGCTGGGCGCCCCGCCGACTGGTGAGATGGTGAGGGGATGCGGTGCTCCTCGGCGGTCTCGATGTAGGCGGCGTCGGTGAACAGGACGGCGTCGGCAGTCCAGATCGGTTGCCCGGTGGCGGCGATGATGAAGGTGCCGCGTTCGTGTGGCCGGTAGGAGATCCGTTGGGGCTGGGCCAGTTCGACCTCGGCGAGGGTGCCGACGATCCAGGCGTGCACTTCGCGGGCGGCACCGGCAGCGATGCGCAGCCGGATCCGCTCGTAGATGTGCATGTGGCAGCGAGTGAGGCCGACCGCGTGGGCGTGGGCGACGACGCGCCCTTTGTGGGGGCCATCGAGTGCCCGCAGCGACCACGCCTGCTTGTGGAGGTTCTTGTAGACCGCGACGCGGTGTCCGGCGAAGGGATCGCGGCCTGCATTGGGCTGAATGTGCTGGTGTGTCATCGTGTTTGTCCTTTCGGTGCTAATGGGTTCGGTGACGCCGCGCCTTGAGATGTCCTGGGCGTGCTCATGGATGTGCGTGAAGCTGCGCCAGGGTGGCCTTGGCTTCTGAGATCGCTTGCGCTATTAGGTCTGGGCCGTAGCCGTTGGCGAAGTCGTCGTCGTCTCCGTCCAACGGGGATAGGCGCTGGTACTCACCGTCGACAGGAAACGAGCCGTACTCGCAGCCCGACAGCGATGCCGCGCCCAAGACGATGCCGGCCTTGCTGGCGGCGACTTCGGTGGTGACGTAGCGCCAGTGGCCGCGGTGCCAGGCCACCACAGCTTCGCTGTCGTAGTAGCCGAGGCAGGCGTGGGGGCTTGCGTCGGGATCGGGTAGCAGTCGTGCCTGAAGGGCGAAGCCGTCGATGGTGGCTAGGGTCTTGCGCTCGATGATGGTCATGGTCTTGTCCCTTTCGGTTGTGCCGGTTGCCGCTGACTGGCCTGGTGGCCTCGTGGCCTTTTCCGATTCCGTTGTGGCTGTGCCGCATTCGCGCGGTCAGCGCACGGGTGTGTGGGGGACCGGCGGGCGGCGCGGTCAACTGAGCCCGGCGCAGAGGCAGAAGGCGGATTTCGGCCTCGCTCGTCCGGCGCGCAGCGCCTTGGGCGAGCTCGGGTGGGGCCGCAAATGCCGCCGAAGCCGCACGGGCGCAGCGGGAGCCGCCCCTGGGCGGCGGTAGCGCAGCACGGGCGAGCCCGCGCCCGGCGCAGGTTGACGGCGGCCTTCATCCCGCCGGTCATACTGAGCACCGCGCTGACTGCAAAACAGGTGAGGGGCTGCGGATTTGATGCCCACCGGGAGGTGGGCAACGGCGCGTGCAGCAGCCAGGGGCATGCACGAGGCTGCAGCCGGCCCCGCGGTGAGGGACCAGCCGCAGCCTGCGCGCCTTGGGACTGGATCAGCGTTCCGCTGTCGTGAGGTCTTCACCGCAGCGGTGTTGTGTCAGGCCCAGTCGTGCTGCGACGCGGTTGACGGTGCGTTTGGTGGTATAGAGCCGCCAGGCGATCAATTCCGTCGCGACGCGGCCGTGCATGCGGCGGATCGCCTCGTCCCGCTCGGCTCCGCGCAGTCGCAGCCTCAGCCCGTCGCAGGCAACTTGCGCAACCGCGAGTTCGTCGATGTCACAGTCGAGTTCAGTGGGATCGGCGTCGGGCCGGTCGAAGTGGGGTAGGGACTGGGCCTCGTCGGGGTGGCTGGTGGTGGCCCAGGTGGCGGCGGTGATGGTCATGGTGGGGTCTCCGTTTCCTGTGGGGTGCGGTGTGCGCCGGTCGGCGCTGGGTGCAGGCGCGCCGGGCGGGCGGCGAGTCAACCCCGCAGAGTCCGCACCGGGGTGTCGCCGGGTTTTCGGCCCGCGGCCCGCCCGGCGCGCAGCGCCTTGGGCGTGCCGATTGGCAGGGCCGAAAACAGTCACCCGGTACGGCGGGACCGCGGTTGCGGCGTGGGTTGAGCGGCCGCGTCCCCGCCCGGTTATCGTGGGCACCCGCTGCCCGGCGAACGTCTCTGTGGCGCTGGGGATCTCGGGCCGGGTGGTTTACACCGGCCGGGCGCGACGGGGCCTTGGAAGAAACGGGGGCCCGGCCGCTCCGCGAAAGGGAAGCGGCCGGGCCCCCGGGGCACTTGCGGCTTTAGGCCGCGGGGTAGCCCAGCTCGCTCGGGTCCGCCTGGTATTGCTCGCCGTCGGCGAAGACCGCGATTGCGACATGGTGGACGCGCTTGAATGCCTCGATCAGCGACAGCAGGGCGGCGCGGTCGCGCAGTTGCCAGGTGATCGGGCCGGTGTAGAGCTCGACCCAGTGGACGGTCCCGGTTTTGAGCTTGTTGAGCGCCTCGTGCGCAAGGACGGCGTAAGCCAGCGGACGGGTCCACTCGATGGACATCATCGCCCGCCCGGCGGGCCGCTCGGCAGGTGCGGGGCTGACCGGGATTTCGCGGGGCAGGTGCATCATCTGGCCGCGGGTGGCGGCGAAGGCCTCCAGTAAGCCCTGGGCGGTCTGGCAGTTGTAGAGGCTCATGTGTACGCCGCCGATGGTCGTCGCGATGCGCGCATCCGGTGTGCGAGCGTGCTGGACCGTGACGTCGGGGTCCACCTCCCCGTTGATCGAGACGATGCTGTGGGTGATGACTGCGGCCGGCGTTACGTGCAGGGGTGCGGCGGATTTCGTCATGGGTGCTCTCCGTTCTGTGTGTGTTGGGTGCGCCGGTCGGCGCGCAGGTGCGGGGGAGCGGTGAGGTGGCGCTGTCAACCCCGCAGAGCTCGGCGGCAGCAGGAGGCGGGGTGTGCGGCCCGGCGAGCCCGGGCGCGTGCGCCCTGGGGCGAGCGTGCGTAGGGTCGCAGATCCGCCGGCGCCGCACGGGCGCAGCCCCGGGCCCCGCCCGGGGCGCAGAACGGGCGAGCCTGGCCGGGCGTGGGTTGACAGCGGCGGTGCCCTCGCCGCTCATACTCGCAACCCGCTGACCGCTGAAGTTCTCCGTGCGCGACGTTCCTCGGCATGCAGGGCGGCGCGGATGTGCCGGCCGAATTTTCATCGGCCGATGCGTAAGCGGGTGACCTGGTCGTAGCCTGGGCGCTATGGAGAAGTCGTTGGTGCAGTTACTTGGGGAGCTGCCGGGCGGGTATCCGCCGTCGTTTGTGGAGTGGGTGGTGACGGGACGGCGCCCAGAACCGCCGGTGCGCTTCGATTTCGTGCCTGTCGATCCGGACTTCCCCGTGTTCTGATGCTCTTTTGGGCTTAGTTTGCGGCAAGGATTCGCAGTCCTTCAGCCAGGCTGGCGAAGCGCCCATAGGTGTGGCGGCCGACGCCGGTGATCTTCTCGCCGAGCCAGATTCCTATGATTTCGGCGGGGCGATTGCCTTTTCGGGTCCATACCGGTGCCCCGGAGTCTCCGGGGATGCTGTCTGGCATGCCGGTCGTCAGGTATTGGTCTCGACCCTGCCGGTCGGCGATAGTGCCGCAGTGCGTGCCGCTGGATATGCCGCTGCGGCAGACGGTTTGACCGATTTGGGGTTCGGGATGGCTGGTGCTGATGGTTCGGACTTCGCCGATGTAGGCACCGGCCAGGGGGTCGATGCCGAAGTCGATCAGTCCGTAATCAGCGCCGCCGGCGCTGGCCGGTTCGACCAGTGTCCGCAGGAATGTTCCGGTCTGGCCGCTGCGCTCGGTACGGACAGAGCCGTTGGTGCTGTTGCGGCAGTGTCCGGCGGTGACGGCGTAGACGTGCATATCGGCACCGTTGTAGACGTGACCGAGTGTGCAGTACTGGTTTCTGCCGCCATCGGCATTGATGTAGTCGATCCGCTCGCCGGGTTCGATGATGACGGCCTTGGCGAAGGCGTGCGGGGCCGTCAGGATGGCGGCGGCGACGCAGATGGTCGTGACAATGCTGAAGAGGCTGGCTCGCGTGGTCATGGCTGCGGTCACTTTTCTCGGGGACGGGGTCGGTGGTGGATGTGCCGTTCTGAGCGCAGTTGGGCTCTGGCGGTCAGGGTTTCGATCCAGACCCGCGCCGTGTGGGCGGCGGGAAGGGCGGTGGGGCCACCGGTGACGGCAGCGGCGGCGCGGCGCGTGATCGCGGCGTCTGCGGCGATGGTGCTCATGCTGATTCCTTCAGGCCGTCGTGACCCGCGCCGATACGGCGGTAGGTGTCGTGGATTTGTGAGCGCACCGCTGCGGTGGCCGTCACGGCGTGATGGGCGAGCGCGCTTGGGTTCTCCCGGGCATGGCGCTGTAGTTGTTGATCGCTGTCGGTGACGATGCGCAACTGGTGGCCGGCTTCGGCCCGCCAACGCGCCAGCGCGTGCACGCTACCCGGTCCTGTTTTCCATAAAGCCTGGTGTGCCTGGTGTTCGGTGATCGCGATGGCGCAACGGTGAGCGGCCTGTGCTGCTAGGGCTGCCAGCGTCAGCGCGTGCAGATCGGCTGCGGTGACCTCGAGCAGCCCACCGCACGGGTGCGCGGGATCCCACAGCCCGCCCTCGATATGGTCGGTGAGGTCGGCTTTGTCGGCCTCAAGTGCGGGCAGCAGCAGGGTGACCTCGGTGGCGACGCCACGCAACTGCGCCGACAGTGCCGTCGCGCGGCGGTAGCCGCTGAGGTCTCTGTCGGCGACGACAGCGACGCGCAGCCCTTCGAACTGGGCGAGCAGTGCTGGGGGGAAGTTCGCCGCACCTTGGGGGTTCGTGGTCGCCAGGCGACCCGCTGCGGTGAGGGTATCGGCGTCTTTTTCCCCTTCGACGATCCACACCGGCTGACCGGTCTGCTGGGCCGTGGCGATCGCCGCCGCCCGGTACAGCACGGGGGTGAATTCCGGCGGTTTGCGGTAAACCCATTGGCGGCCAACGCGGTAACGCTGCTGGAACCGCTTGTGCTGTTGCCCGGTGCAGCAGCACTCCTGCCGGATCACTTGCTGGACGGGACGACCACGCTGGTCGGTGTAGGTGTAGACCCGCACGCGCCGCCAGTGGTGGTTGTCGCTTGGGGGTTCGGCGGTGATGCGCGGTGGTAGCGGCCGCAGTGCGCTGCCGGCACGGGCTGGCCGCCGCGCCGCCGGCCGGGACCTGGACTTGTCCGGCGTCGGTGCGGGTAGGGGGGAATCGAACAGGTCAGTGACCCGCAGTCCGAGGGCCCCGGCGATGTCGGCGACGGCGGCGCTGCAGGAAAAGCAGTGCAGCAGCACCGCCCCGCCGCGACCTGTGGTGGTGGCCGCCCGCCAGGTGACAGACAACGAGGGACTGTGATCGATGTGCAGCGGGCAGCTGGCCATGAATGCATCCGCGCCGCGTGGCCGCACGAATTGCCCTGCGCTGTGCAGGGCATCGCGCACTGTCGCCAACGAGGCACCGGTGCCGCCGGTGTGCTCAGACATTAAGGGACCTCCTTGTCGATGACGGCGTGCACGACCGCGTAGGCCGCGCGCAGGTAGCGGATCGAGTCGTTGAGGAAGGCGCCGATGTCGTCACCGTCGCGGCCGTCGATGAACTCGGTGTCGTAGACGTCGTTGTCGCGCAACCGCCGCAAGGTGCTCAGGGCGTGTTGTGTGATGCCGATGCTGTTGGCGACGTGGGCAAGCAGGTTGGTGCGCAGATCAGCGCTGCGCCGGATGTGTTCGCGTTCGACGTCGTCGAGGTCGGCGGTGGTGGGCAGGGTCATGGGAACTGTCCATTCGGTGCGGAGGGGGGCAGGGTGTTCAGGCCACGCGGGCCAGTCGGTCGCGGCGAAAGCCTGACCAGTGCTCGTCGTCGGAGACGTAAACCACCGGCGCGGCGAGGTATCCCAGGCTCATGATGTAGTCACGGGCCTCGCTGTCCTGGGTGATATCAATCGCCACGTAATTGCGCCCGGCTTTATCCAGAGCAAGGAATGTCGCCTTGCATTGGACGCATGATGGCTTTGTGTAGACGGTTATTGGCGACATGGTGCGGAACTCCTCTTGCAGGTTTCTTTTGCGTCGTTACCAGAAATTGTAATGGGCTGCTTTTGGCTATGCGACGTCGGTTTGTAGAAAGTTATTAAGAGTTTTCGGCGCGTCGTGTGCTGTTTATCACTGCCGATTCTGGGCTTTTGTTTCGCGGTCTGTGGCGCGGGCAGTGGGGGCCCTGCCCGTAGCGTGATCGATCGGCGTAATCGATGCCGACACCGCGAGCTTTCAGAAAATCCGAACACGGCGGGGCCCAGGTCGTGAACGAGATACAGCCCTTCCCGTTCCGTTGCTATTTCAGAGCTAGCCTTGCACCGCCCGTATACGGTGTCGCTCCCGCCGAAAATGTCGTCAAGAGGTTCTCTATTTCACAAATGCCAATCATCTGCAAGTCCTTTAGCTGCTCGCGCACAGTCATCTTCCTGGGGGGTGAAGAAATAGCTCAGCCACCGGCCCCTTACGCCATTTGTCGGACGTGCAGGCAACTGATATGTGATGGTGGTGGGGCCAGGACTCCGTGCGCCTGGCCCCACCACGGGCGGGTTACTTCTGGTCGACCTCGGCACGGTGCAGGTCGTAGACCTCGTCGGCGGTCTTGTCACCGGCGATGACTTCTTCTACGGGGGCCAGCGTGTAGCCGTTGGCAGCCAGCCATTTGAGGTAGTCGCCACCCGTCACGTGGTGTGACCAGTGGTTGGTTGTCGCCGCGTTGCGCCAGGAGTCTTTGAGGGTGCGCGACTCCAACGCGCCGAGCACCAGGCCCAAGGTGATGACCTGTGCGCGCGCATCGGCGGTGGCCGCGAGTGTGGCAGCGACCTTGCTGACCGATTGGGCGCTGTCGAGCCCGAGTAGCTCAGCGGTTGTTTCGGCGGCGTTGTGACCGGTCAGCAGGTAGCCGTCGCGGGCCAGGCAGTCGGCGACGAAGATGGCGGCACCCTTGGGAGCGGTCTTGCGGGCCAGCATCTTCTTGACGAACTCCCGGCGTACTCCCTGGGCGGCTACCCCGAGCTTGTTCAGCGCCAACACCATTCGCCGTTCACGCTTTTCGGCTTCGGCGCGCTCTGCTGCGATCCGTTCCCGTTCGGCCTGGCGTGCTTCGTCGTCAAGATCGACCGGGCATCCCGCTGGGTTGTCATACCCGACCAGCCCCGTCTGGCGGGCGAACCGCTCATCGGGGGTCAGGGCCGCTGCGCGGTAATCCAGGCAGAAGTACTGCGGGGTGAACACGATCGTTTCGGTGACGGTGGATGCATGGCGCAACCCTGCGGCGGGTGTGGCCTTGGGGTCGTCCTGGGTATCCCAGTCCACCTCGTCCTCGTTCACGACCGCGCCCGTCTCGACATCGGCCAGGCCCTCGGATTCGAAGAGCACCACCGCCCAATGCGAGGGGTCGGTGACTGCGCTCTCGTCGGCCTGGGCGTCCTCGGCGGTGCGCAGCCGGTACAGCGGAACGCATTCGGGGTCCAGTGGGGGCTGTTCGTCCAGCACGGTGAAGCCCGCCGCGAGGTATTGCTGGGCCGCTTTGGCTTCTGCCTCAGCGGTGATCTTCTCCTGACGCAGCTGGGACACGACGTGTTCGAAGCGCCGACTTCCGGCTGCCTGCATCAGGCGGCTGACGGCACCGGGAATCTCCTCGAACTCGGTGAGCGCAGCGGCTTCTTCTAAGCTCAGCTGACCCTCTGCCAGGCTGCGCATCGCGGTGTCCGACTTGCCCACAGCCGCAGCAGCTTTGACAGTGTCCTTGCCAAGTGAGAGCTTCTTGGAGACTTTGGTGATGGACGCTCCAGCATCGATCATCTGCTGGATCCCGCGCGCCCGCTGGGCATCGGTGAGTTGGCGGCGCTGGTCATTTTCCACTATCTGCTCCGCGACCCGTTCGACCAACAGCGTCTTGTCGTCGCCAACACCGGCGGCACGCACATAGACTGGAACAGTGGCCAGACCGGCTTCGCGGGCGGCCAGGGTGCGGCGCTGACCGGCCCGGACCCACAGTTTGCCGTCGTTGTCTTGCACAGCGGCAATGGGGATCAGCACGCCGTGCTCCTGGATGCTGGCCACGAACTGCTTGTCGAGCGCCGCGTCGTCGCGCACGTTGGTTTCCAGGATCAATGCATGGGGGTCGACGTGCACCAGGGTGCCCGCGCTGGTGTCCTCCGCAACTGCGTGCTCGGTCTGTGGGTCGATGATGTCGGTCATGTCGCTACCTTCCAAAGGTGGGGGCGTCCTTGTCGGGGCCGCCCGATCTTTTGCCGTGCTGGCAGCGAAGATTTCGGCCGGCGCGAGCCCAGCGAAGTGCAAGGTCCGGGCGCAAAGTGATCGCCGCGAGCCTGCGAGCGCAGCGGGCACTTTGTGAGCCTTGTGCCCGTAGCGAAGCGGAGGCCGTGGCCTTGCGCGCAGCGGGCCGCCGCCGGCAAAATCGGAGGCCAGAAAGGCAGAAGTTCAACAAACAGCTGCAAGCGCCGCAGGCGCTTTCCTTCTGGTCGTGGCGGGTAGCATCTCGCACGTGACGCTTCGCCCGACCCGGCGCGGCTGGGAAGAAGCCCGTCTGCCGCACCGCCCCGCGTGTGGCGCGAAGCTCGGCGCGTACCAGGTGCTCGTTGGTGTTGCTCATTCCAGCTGCGGACGCATGCACCGTTCCCACTTTTGCCGTGAACGAGCGGAATTGCATCCACCGCAACATAATTGCGCGAATCAAGGTCAGCATAATTGTTGGTGAGTTGCGCTCCAACATTGCCTCGGTTGCTTATCGCCGAGCCGCTACCAGGCCACTTATACCTGGCGCATCATTGTTGTATCTGTTACAACAGAGATATGGACGGTAAGTTGCCGGGGTCAGCGGCTCCGTCGTTGAACTCCGAGGTCCTCCTGTTGGACTCAGAAGCTACGGTGTTCCGTGCGATGTTGTCAGGTTGGGCTGATCAGCAGCGCGCTCGCCTGTGCAGGACGGCGACCATTCAAGCACGGGCGAGTGTGGTGCGACGCTTCGCGGAGTTCACCGGAACATATCCCTGGCAGTGGCAAGCCGACGACGCCGACGCGTTTTTCTCTTATCTGCTGTCGGGCACCGCACCGAAGTCTGATTCGACGGTGCGGGGATATCAAAACGCGTTGCGGCTGTTCTGTGGCTTCCTCACTGATCAGCGATATGGGTGGACATCGTTGTGCGCGGAGCGATTCGGGCAGACTCCCGCGCAAATTCTGCATGACTGGAACACGGTGAGCCACGTCAACGAGTTCGAGGGACGGTCGGGACGGCGCCCGCTGAGCTATGACGAGGTTCAAGAGCTCTTCGATGCCGCTGACGGGTTGGTCGATCGGGCGCGACGTCACCATCGTAAGGGAGCATTATCGGCGTTGCGGGACTCAACGTTGTTGAAGGCTGTTTACGCCTATGGGCTACGTCGACAAGAAGCGGTGGGACTAGACCTCGTGGATCTCAGGTCGAATCCGAAGGTACCGTCCTACGGTCGCTTTGGCGGCGTGTTTGTACGATTCGGCAAGGCGACGCGAGGTAGTTCGCCGAAGCGGCGTGTCGTGCTGACGGTGCCAGAAATGGATTGGATTGTGACAGTCCTGGCCTGCTACCTGGATGAAGTTCGTCCATGTTTTCGACCAGGTCGCCATCCCGCGTTATGGGTGACCGAACGCTGCGGGCGACTGTCGAAGCGCGCCGCCAATGAGGCCTTTACGGCGGCGCGCGATGCCGCGGGTCTGCCCGGGGACCTCGACCTGCATTCGCTGCGCCATTCCTACGTCACCCATCTGACCGAGTTCGATTACCCAGAACGCTTCGTGCAGGACCAGGTCGGTCATTCCTACGCCAGCACTACGGCGATTTACAGTCACGTCTCCGATGAGTACCGCAACCGTTTGCTTCGTGACGCGTTCACAAAACGCGGCATTGCCGTCAGGCAGGAACGGCAGTGATCAAGAAAATGGGTTATCAGTGGCGGCTGCGGGCGCTGATGGCGCAGCGTGAGCTCTACCAAACAACCGACCTAGTTCCGCTGTTGGCCGAACGTGGTGTGGTGCTGTCGAGGGAGCAGGTATTTCGCCTGGTCACTTCGCCTCCTCAACGGCTCTCCATGGACGTTTTCGCGGCGCTGTGCGACATCTTTGAATGCTCGCCCAATGACCTGATCGAAATCGAGACCGTCAATCAACCGGTCAAGAAGGTTTCCGGTGGCCAACCGCGAGTGGTGCCGAAGGTGCGACGCACCACTGTGCGTCGCCCGGATCACAACTCATGAAAGGGTCCGCGAACTTCAATCCCGACGCGTGGCACCGGGTACGCACTCACCTGGTCCACGCCCTTCCCGAGCTATCGGTTGCAGATGCCAACCGCTTCCTCAACGCTGCTCGAATACACCGCCCCAAAACGCTGAACCAGGTCGACGCATATCTGGCCACTCATGGTGATTCGGTGCTCCACCCCGACGCTTCCTGCCCACGTGGGCTCATACGCCTGACGCGTGTGCTGCTGGCGGATGGCCACACCTCGGTAATGCCACCCGCCTGCACAAACTGTCAACAGCGTGCACCATTGACCGCGAACGGTCCCACCGGTCGCATTTGCAGCCGCTGCCGAGATCGCAGTGAGCCGTTCACGTGCGCGCGATGCGCGAAAACCTTTGTCAGCAGGCGGATCAAGCTTCCCGACGGGCTCGTGTGCACGAATTGTTACAGCCGAGACCCGTTGTCACGCAAACACTGCAGCAAGTGCGGACGGCTCGGTCGGCGAGCACGCCGACTCGCTGACGGCGGGGTGCTCTGTCCCACCTGCGCGCCGCCGCGCATTGACACCTGCTGCAGATGCGGACAGCGTCGCCGCGCCCCGTACGTGACATCGGAAGGACGCATCTGCACTACCTGCTACGCCAGAGCCAACACGGTATGGGTATGCGGATTATGTGGGGTCGCCCGGCGGCGACAGAGCGGCAGTGTCCTGGGCCCGCACTTGTGCAGCACCTGCCGCGCTATCACGACGGCAACCTATACCGGGATACGCTCATCACATTCGAAGTCGACCTGCGCGTTCTGCCAACAACGACGCAAAGTAGGACGCCATTGGCCGGCTGGACCCGTCTGCACGCCGTGCGTCCACAGAGCGAAAATGTACCCGTCACAGTGCGCGTCCTGCGGCCGGCAGGCGGTTCTAATCGGATTTGACCCCAACGGGCGCCGGGTCTGCGGTCCGTGTTGTGGCTGCAAGCTTGACTACCGCTGCACCACTTGTGGCCAGCCGGGTATCCGCGCGCATAACCAATGCAGCCGCTGCCACACGGCCGAACTGCTGCACAACGCAATGGCCGGGCCCGATGGTGCCATCCCGGCGCAACTGAAACCATTGGCGGACGCCCTCGCCAACGCTAATGATCCACGCAGCGTAGCGATTTGGCTCGGCAAGAGCGCCGCCGCCGAGCTTCTCACGAACCTGGCGTCGACCGGAACGACCATCACTCACGATGCACTCGACCAGCTCAGACCCGGCCGTCACGTCAACTACGTACGTGAAATCCTGGTTCGCACAGAAATATTGCCGCCACGCAATGAATACCTCGAACGGATCGAGCCATGGCTCGATCGATACCTCGCCAACCACGCCACCGAACCCGCACAACTTGTCCGCAGCTACGCCATCTGGTACCTCCTGCACCGAGCCCGCCGAGCCAAACAACCACTAAGTAATTCCGGCGCGGCACGCATTCGCCGCCAGGTATGTGTCGCATCGGAGTTCCTTACCTGGCTCGACACCCGCCGACGCACCCTCGCAACCATCAACCAGGCTGACATCGACACCTGGTTGGCAGACGGCACCTGGCGACACCGAGAGATCCGGCCCTTCCTGCACTGGACCACCCAACGCCGCATCACCCACGGCGCCTCCGCCCCGGCTGGCCACCCCAGCCCGCCCGCAGTATTCATCGAGGAAGCCGCACACCTTGAGCAACTCCACCGATGCCTCAACGACGACACCATAGACATCGACCTTCGGGCCGGCGGTGCGCTCATCCTGCTGTACGGGATCACCACCAGCCGGGTACTTAGACTGCGACAGAACCAAATACACGCCAAGGACGGCCACTCCTACCTCACCCTGCGCGATCACTACATGGTGTTGCCTCCCAAACTCGCCGAACTACTCGCACAACTACCGCGTCCAACCCGACGCTCCACCCTGCCCGAACCCAAGACATCAGACCGACTCTTGTTCCCCGGCCGAACCCCCGGTCGCCCAGTCGACTCGGGCGGGTTCGGCAAGCGACTTAGAGACAGCGGCCTCACGATCCGAGGCGGGCGCAACACGGGCCTGATCGGGATGGCAGCAGACCTACCGGCTGCCGTACTAGCCGACCTCCTCGCCATTGATAGCGTTACCGCCACGCGTTGGGCGGGGTATGCCAAACGCGACTGGAACGACTTTCTCGCAGTACGTCAGGCCGATTCTGGGCAGCAGACTCCTCAGTGACGGGCTGCGGCAACGACCGGCGGTATGCGCGTCGCTACTCCCGGGACTTGGGCAACAATCAGCCGCCCGGCACCTCTTCCAGTTGCCTTGGGCTACGTCCCGGCTCACCGGGGGGTGCCGCTGGCGATCGTGGCCGCGCGCCGGCGCAGCTATGGGACGCGTTGTGTGCGGCCTGCCGAGCGCTGGGTTTGACGCCGCAACCGGCCGGTATGAGGTGATCGGCGATGGGGTCGGCGCACGCATCGTCGAACCGACCAGCAAGGTCGACGCACTGCGGGTGCTCGATCTAGGAGACCGGCGTAGTGTCGGCGGCCTACCGCACCGTCAGGCGGCGCTTGCCGAGCTTCGTCAAACCCGGAGTCCGGCAATCACTTTCGGCTACATGGGCGGCTCATGCCTGGTCGGGGCCGGCCAGCCCGGTGGGTCAAGTCCAACGGTGGGGGTGCTCACCGACGCCAGCGGCCTGCCGCTGTCGGTCGTCTACCGGGCGATCGCGGATAACTCGTCGCTGCCGAGCTAGCTGCTGGGATCGGCACCGGTGTCCTCATCCCAATCGTCATCTGGCCAGCTCCGCATGCGCGGGAGCTTAAACTCGGCGCGACGAATGAACAGGGGCTCCCACTCGACATACGCAGGCCCGATTGGCAACGAGCGTTGGCGTTCGACGTATCGCCGCTTTTGTTCGTTCGCGTGGGCTAGTGCGTCCGGTGGCGGGGCGTCTTCTCGGAAGGTGAAGTACGCAGCCCCGCCGCCACCCTTGCCGCCGGCGACGGCGCCGTCGTCGGCGCCTGGGTCGCCTGCGCCTCCGGCGCCGACGACGCCGGTGATCTGGATGGCCGCGGACTCGGTGGGATCGTCGGGAAGCCACACGAGGCCTGAACGGTGCTCGCCGGAAAATCCACCCGAACCGCCATAGCTGCCCGATGGGGACTGGTCACGCTGGGCTACCCCGGGTCCGCCACCTGCACCTGGCGCGCCACCATCACCGCCCGGCGAGTTATTTCCTGCGGCTCCGCCGATACCGCCGGGGATGACAAACCCCTTCGGGAACAGTGCGGGAGTGAAGGCGCACGGCGACTGCCCCACGGCCCAGCTGGCATCCCGCGGATGGGGATAATCGGTACTGATCCCGCCATACCCGCCCGGAGCCGAGCCGACGTAGTCCCCGATGCCTTGCACCACTGCGGTGGTGGATTCTCCGCGCGATCCTCGCGGGACACTCGTGAGGTCACCATTGGCGACGTAGGCGCCGCCGCCTCCCCCGCCGCCGATCAGTTCGAAAACGATCCCCGTCGTGCCGGCGGGCACGGAGATGGCGTACGGACCCGGAGTCGTCACCGACACAACGGAAGGCCCACAACCAGCTTGCTCAGCAGCTGATTCGACGTCCGCCAGGATGCCTTTGATGTGCTGCTGCACGGTGCGGAAGTCTTCCCCGTCATAACCGGTGCGGAGGGGCAGTTCCAGCAGAAGGCCGGGGCTGGACGCAAAGTAGCGAAGGACTTCGCGAATCCCGGCATCGAACATCTTCAGTGCGTCAACGCTGAGTCGCCAGCGCACGGTAGGAACATCGCTGTCCCCGATTTTGGTTGCCAACGACAATTCATCGTCCGTGGGCGAACCTAACTGGCCCTTCAAATCAGCATGCATGCCCTGCCTGTCTGCGAGATGCCGGGCGGCATCTGGCTGATTTTCTGCCATCCATAACAGCAGGTAGTCATAGGCACGCTTGGTATAGCCCGTCCGGATCAATACTTGGGCACTTCCGACTGCTTCACCGACCGCCTGACACAGAGCACTGAGAAGCTGGTGATCCTCCGGGGAGATATCGATAATGACGCCGTCGCCCAACCGTGTTGCGGTTTGATAGGCCATTGTGAGTTTCGTTGTTTTTGGCGATCTAGGAGGCGTTGAGACAACCCGTCGTACGCGCGCACCTGCCGCCGACAGTTTTTGTTGCAGGCCGCGAAGAACCTCGATGGTGAAGACATCATCGCCATCGGCGGGATGATCCCAATCAAGACCTGCGCCGAGGACGCCGCTGGCGAAGCAGACTTCGGTGCCCAGAAGCGTGCGAGTCCAATCGTAAATTGACAGCGGTTCCCCGCGTTGCAGCAAGCCGTCCAGACGGCGAGACTCCGCGAACAGATTGCCGACGCTGCCAAAGCCCATCGCGATGGCCATCGCATCCGTGCACCGGCCTGGATCGCTCCAATGCCCAAGACCACTCCTGAGTAATAGATGTTCGTCGGCGGTCAACTCGATTGCGACCAGCTCATCAATGTTCGTCTCGTACCTATAGTCCCTATAGTCGCGACCGTCCATGCTCGGGGGAGTCACCAAAGGAGCATCTTTGGGGCCGAACTCAACCGGAGAACCTTCGATCCGCTGCCACGCCCGCACTCCTGCCGCCGACAGTTTGCGTTGCAGGCCGCGAAGAACCTCGAAGGTGAAGGCATTGTCGCCGGCGGTGGCATCCCAATCGAGACCTGCGCCGACGACGTCGCTGGCGAAGCAGATCTCGGTCGCCAGAAGCGTGCGGGTCCAGTCGGCCATAGACATCGGTTCCCTGCGCTCCACCTGGCGGTCCAGCTGGCGACACTCCGTGAACAGATTGCGGACGGTGTCAAAGCCCATTGCGATGGCCATCGCATCCGTACACCGACCTCTTTGGCCCCACTGCATGAGACCATGCCTCAATAGCAACTGTTCGTCGCCGGTCAATTCGACGTTGACCATGTCAGTGCTGCCCGCCGCGGATTCGTCGTCGCTACGGACCGGACCCGGAGTCGTGGCCGAAGCAGCGGAAGGACGGGAAGTAACCTGCTGGGCAGCCGGGTCGGCCGCGGCCAGGATGTCTTTGATTTGCTGTCGGATGGTGTGGAGGTCTTCTTCCTTGGTGCGGCTCCGTAGTGGGAATTCTTGCTCGCGGCCGATGGTGGACGTGAAGTAGCCGAGGACTTCACGAAACGCGGCGTCGAACATGACAAGCGCTTCGCGGTTGAATTTCACGCGGAGGACGTGCATGCCGCTATCGCCGATTCTGGTTGCCAACAGCAATTCGCTTGCCGTGGCAGACGAACCCAGCCGCCGTTCCAAAGCAGCCACGGCTTCCCGCTCCCTGACAAGACGCCGGGCGAGGAAGTTCATTGACCGGTGTTCCAACAGCCATACGTACAGGTATTCATACGCATGCGGTGGATACCCCGTCCGCGCCAAGACCTGGTCACTGCCGACCGCTTCGAAGACCCACCGACACACCCGCCGAAGAAGACTCTCGCTCGCGAGGGACAAATCGACGATGGCACCGTCGCCCAACTCGGCTGCCGCTACATAAATCATTCTCGATCTCCCTCACGAGCCAGTTCGCCCCCAATGTGTGCGGGGCGGTCGAGGAATGCGAAGTACGCAGCGCCGCCGCCACCATTGCCGCCGGCGAAGGCGCCATCGCTAGTGCCCGGGTCGCCTGCGCCGCCGGCACCGACGGCGCCGGTGATCTGCATGGCACCGGACTCGGTGGAGTCGTCCGGCAGCCACGTGAGGCCCTGCCGGTGCTCGCCGGAAAACCCGCCTGACCCGCCATAGCTGCCGGAGGGGAACCGGTCCAACCGGGCTGCCCCGGGTCCGCCACCTGCACCGGGTGCGCCACCATCGCCGCCCGGCGAATGATTCCCGGCGACTCCGCCGACACCACCGGGGATAACAAAACCCGCCGGAAACGACTCCGGAAGGAAGCTCGGCGTGGACTGACCCGCTGCCCAGTTGGCATCGGGCTGATGGGCATATTCAGTGCTGATCCCGCCATGCCCGCCCGCAGCGGCGTGCTCGACACCGTTCAGCCATGCGGTTGTGGGTTCGCCGCGCGATCCTCGCGGGACCATCCTGAGCTCGCCGTTGGCGACGTAGGCGCCGCCGCCTCCGCCGCCGCCCATCAGCGCGTAAGCGATCCCCGTCGTACCGGCGGGCACCGTAATTGTGTACGGACCCGGAGTCGTCACCGACACAACGGAGGGCCCAGGACCAGCCTGCTGAGCAACCAATTCGACGGCCGCCAGAATGTCTCTGATCTGCTGGTGCAGGGCGCGGAAGTCGTCTTCGTCGGCGCCAGTTCGTAAGGGCAGTTCCCAAAAGGGGGGATCGTAGGCACCGTGGTCATCGAGGACTTCGCGGATCGCGGCGTCGAACATCAGCAGCGCGTCGCGGCTGAGTTTCCAGCGGACGGTCGGGGTGTCACGGTCGCCGATCTTGGTCGCCAAGAGTAGTTCGCTGGCCGTGGGTGCACCCAACTGGTCCTTTAACCGAGCCCCAGCCTCCAGCGACCTCGCGCTCCGCCACGCCGCGTCTGGCCGGTTGTCCCCCATCCATACGCCCAGGTAGTCAAATGCATGCTCGGTGTAGCCCGTTACTGACACAAAGTCGTCACTTTCGACCGATTGACCGACCTCCATACATGCAGAAGCCAAGAGGTGGTAATCGCTATCGGAGATATCGACGATGGCACCGTCTGTCGGCGGACATGAAAAACTGCCCACTGGCGGACATGAAAGTGCCCATTCGCGGCCAATAAGAACTGCCCACCGGCGGACACGAAAGTGCCCGCAGGCGGCCATGAATCTGCCCAGACCTACTTGATGCCGTTCGGCGCGTCAGCGCCGTTGCGGCCTCTCCTGCGGTTTCGATGTCGATGCCTAGTCGACCCGACAACCCCAGGAGAGACCTACTTGAAGTCTGACGGAGAACTCATGGAAATACTCAATGCCTACGACCTGACCGGCTCCTACCGCGCCGCGGCCGAGCTGTGCGGGTGCTCGCACCACACCGTGAAGAAAGCGGTCGAAGACCGCGACGCCGGCCTGCCGCCGGCCACGCGGCGGGCCCGAATGATCGACGACTGGCGCGACCTGCTGGAAACCTGGGTGGCTGATTCGAAGGGCAAGATCCGCGGCGACAAAGCCCACGACAAGTTGGTGGCGTTGGGCTACACCGGTACCGACCGCACTACCCGCCGCGCGCTGGCGGAGATCAAAGCGCAATGGCGACTGGGCAATACACGCGTGCACCGGCCCTGGATTACCGAACCCGGACTATGGCTACAGTACGACTTCGCCGACGGCCCCCTTGTCGCCGGCCGCAAGATCGTGCTTCTCGTGGCCTGGCTGGCCTGGAGCCGCTATCGGGTGGTGATCGCGTTGCGCGACCGCACTGCGCCCAGTGTGTTCGCCGGCCTGGACCGGATCTTCCGCGTCATCGGCGGTGCTCCGACCTACCTGCTCACCGACAACGAGAAGACCGTCACAACTGGACACATCGCTGGAGTTCCGGTCCGCAACCGCGCCGCGGTCACCTTCGGCCGCTACTACGGCATTTCGGTGCTGACGTGTGAACCCGCCGACCCAGCCACCAAGGGTGGAGTGGAGAACGCGGTGAAACTCGCCAAAGCCGACATCGTCCCTACCCAGACCAACCTGCTGCCGCAGTACGACTCGTTCGCCGACGTCGAAGCCGCATGCGCCGGGTTCACCACCGAGATCAACGCCCGCGTGCACCGAATCACGGGACGCCGGCCGGCCGAGATGCTCACTCAGGAACGCCCGGCCCTGCACGCGGTCCCTGACCTGCCCCACACCGCCGCGTTGGGGGTGACCCGCCGGGTTCCCGACAACACCCCGATGGTCACCTTCGACCACTGCCAATACTCGCTGCCCGCAATCCTTCTGGGCCAGACAGTGTGGATCCGCGACCACGACAGCACCGATGAGGTGGTGATCTGCGCCCTTGATGACGGCGGCCCAGTGGAGGTGGCCCGGCACCGCCGCGCCACCCCCGGTAGCCCCGCCATCAACGATGACCACTTCCCTGAGCATCGGGACAGGGTGCCCGGTGATTACCGGGTGCGGGCCCGCACCGTCAGTGAGCAGACGTTCCTGGCGCTGGGGCCGGGTGCGGCGGTGTGGCTCAAAGAAGCCGCCGCCGTCGGCACCGAACGAATCCTGCAGAAGATGGCCCACGCGGTCGAACTATCCGCGCTGGCCGGCCGCGCCGATGTCGACTGGGCGCTCGGTCATGCCGCCGTGCACGGCCGCTTTGCCACCGGCGACCTCGATTCCATCCTCGCCAGCAAGGGCATGGACCCCACCCGCCGCGGCGCCGACGAAGACACCTCCCTGGCGCAAGGCACCAGCGGGTGGAACTTGTTCGGGCGCACCGTTATCGACGCTGACGAGGCAGGCATCGCGTGACCACCACCACGACCACCAAGCCGCTACCCGCCGACGTCGAAGCGCTGATGCGTGGGCTGCGGTTGCCGCACGCCCGCGCGATCGCCGCCGACGTGCTGGCCACCGCCCGAGCTCAACGCTGGGACCCCACCGAGGTCATCAAAGCGCTGCTGACCGAGGAAGCCGCCGGCCGGGCCCGATCCATGCTGGCCGCCCGCCGCAAAGCCGCCGGCTTCCCGACCGGAAAGACATTTGACGTGTGGGACCCGAATGCGTCGTCGATCCCGTTACCGACCCAACAGGCGCTGCAGACCCTGGAGTGGGTGCGTCGTAGGGAGAACCTGGTGGTCTGCGGGCCCGCTGGCACCGGCAAGACATTCTTCCTCGAAGCGTTGGGGCAGAAGGTCATCGAGGCCGGGATGCCGGTGGCGTGGTTCACCCTCGAGCAGATCGGGATCCTAGTTCGGGCGCACCGCGCTGACGATTCGTTGGGCAAGGCCGTGGCCAAGATCGTACGTGCCGAGCTCGTGGTGATTGACGACGTTGGACTGTTGCCAGTCGGCGCCGATGCCGCTGAAGGGCTCTACCGCATCGTCGAAGCCGCCTATGAACGGCGCTCGGTGGCGATCTCATCAAACCTGCACCCCAGTGGCTTCGATGAGCTGATGCCCAAGACGTTGGCGACAGCCACCGTGGACCGGCTGCTGCATCACGCGCACCTGTGCCAGACCAGCGGAGACTCCGTGCGGCTGGCCCAAGCCCTGCACGGGAAGGGAGTCAAACCCTTGAGCTAACAACGGCCACAACCACCGGCGGCGGACACACCCTCATGGGCAGATTCGTGTCCGCCACTGGGCAGTTCTTACTGGCCACCTACGGGCAGTTCTCATGTCCACCCACGGGCAGTTTCAGCTGTCCATTGACAACCGTCGCCCAACCATGCTGCCGTCACATTGATCATGCTCAGTCTCCTACCACAAGGCCCCCACGACGTAACGCAAATAATCGTCTCGCGCCCCAGAAACGGAGTAACGCGAACATATTCACCAGCCGGAGTTTCTGTTGCAACGGCCTCGACGAACCTCATGTCGTGTACGTCTTGGACTTCGGGGAAATCCAGCGGCGGCTGCATGTGGCGATTACGGTCAATCAACGTCCGCGATGTGCAGACCCTGCTGACCGGCCGGCCCGCCGGAGCCCCGCCGTGCGGTGTCGATCATCGAGCAGATCGCATCGGCGCTCCCCGCGCGGTCCACAGCGTCCGATCACGAGTGTGCCGTCGGGCGTGAGTCGGGTGAGGCGGGGGAATGTCCGATGCTCCGGTGTGCTGCACGGGTCCAGCGGCACAACGAGGCATAGGAATAGCGCACATGTGGAATACATGCACTCCGCCAGCAAGCTGTGAGCACACGAATTACTCACCGCTGCTGGAGGTGTCGTGTACGTTGCAGAGTTTGGACGGCAGATGCGGGCCGGATCACTAGACGAGCGGCGCGCCGGCCCAGACGCAGCTGGTGCTGATTGAGCTCGGCGGGGAAGGTTCAGGAGGTGCACGGTCGCACATCCCAAACCTGCGGTCGCTAGTTACTGCTAGGGGAAGCTGGGGCGGAGAGAGCGAGGCGGCTTTCGGTGTGCGGCGCGCGAGCACGGTGTCGACTGGCGCGGTGCTCCGCATACACCGCAGCGAACCGGCGCGAGCGGGTGGTTGAGGAAATAGCGGGTGGGGAGCCTGGCGCCGTCCTCATCAAACTGCGGTTCGCGGCGGATCAGGCCGCGCTGTTCGAGCTCCCTGAGCCTGCGCAAGACGGTGCTTCGGCCCGCACCCGATTCGGCCGCCAGCGTGCGCAGGGTGGGCTCGCAGGTGAAGTTGCGATCGACTTTGTCCGACAACAGGATCAGCAGCAACCTCTCGGTCGGTGAGAGTTCACCGGCGCTGATGGCCCATTCGCGCGCACTGAGGTTGGCGAGCGCCGCGCAGTGGCTTGTCATGCGGCCATCCACGGCAGCACTGCATCGCGGATGGTGAGCAAGACGGAGTCCCGTTGCGGTCCATTCATCGATGCGAGGCTTCCCATGAAACGGCGCCCCAGCGGGTGGCTCATCCCAACCACATCACCGGGATCACCGATGTCTGCTGCCAGCACGGAGACAGCGCTGTTGACCCAGGTCATTCCGCCGCCGCGTTGGCATGGGGATGCGGTGTAGAGCAGTGCGGCCAGCACCGGCTCGCTCACCGCCTTCCACACATCCATATCGCGCGAAGGGCCGGCATGGTGCTGCGCGGCAGGAGAATTAAGCATCGCGCACGCCAACACTATTGCTCCTTCGAGAGTTTGGATGTGATCGGTGGGGTCGGACACCGCAATTTTCCTTCGCAGCCAGTTGGATGTGGTGGTATGGCAACGGTATGGCCCGTACAGCCGCTATTCGACAGCCGACGTGAAAAAGTTGCCGGCAAATTTTGTTGAGAAACCGGGCGCCTCTCGCGTCGGGGGGGTCCGGGCCCGGCGACCTCTTAGCCCGCAGCCCACAGCGTGCGATGCAGCTTGCGAGGCACGCATCTAGCCAGGCACTGATGCAGTAATGTATCCTGTGCGTTAGTGCATCTGATGCTTTTATGTTTGCGCCGCGGTTGAGCCGCGGAGCGCCAAGGAACAGAAGCGGGTGCTACGGGCAGGGCGGGCCGACACGCTCTGCCAGCGCACGACGTAAGGGTGCGGGCGGTTGCGCACCTTGGGAGGCGGCGGTTAACCGCGCCATGAGCAAGGACGGGTAGCAGTGGCGAATGTCCGGTGTTGCCGCCGCGGCGGCCCCGACGGGGATGGCGCGGCTGCGCCGACTCCTGTTGAACAGAAGCAATTTTCACGAAGGACGGGATTCTGAAATTGTCATTCGTCACTATCGCACCTGAGTTGATCGCGTCCGCGGCAAAAGACCTGGCCGGGATCGGTTCTGCGCTGGAGGAGGCTGGCGCGGCCGCGGTCGCGCCGACCACCACCGTGTTGGCAGCGGGGGCCGACGAGGTATCGGCGGCCATTGCGGCGCTGTTCAGCTCCCATGGCATCGCTTATCAGGCGGTGAGCGCGCAAATGTCGGCGTTTCACGGTCAGTTCGTTCAGTTGATGACGGCCGGGGCCGCGTCGTATGCCTCGGCTGAGGCAGTCAACGTCAATCCGCTGCAAAGCGTGGAGCGTGAGGTGTTGGGGGCGATCAATGCGCCGACGAACGCGCTGTTGGGTCGGCCGTTGATCGGTGACGGAGTTGCCGGCTCCGCGGCCAACCCAAATGGCGGGGCCGGAGGCCTGTTGTGGGGCAACGGGGGCAACGGCTACAACGGCGCAGGCGGCGCTGGGGGTGCAGCCGGTCTCTTCGGCAACGGTGGTGCCGGTGGCACTGGAGCCGTCGGCAGCGCCGGGGGAGCGGGCGGTACTGGCGGGCTTCTGTACGGCACCGGTGGTGTCGGCGGCACGGGCGGCATCGCTGCTAGCCCCGCAACGGTCGGCGGTGTGGGCGGCGCCGGTGGTGCAGCTGGACTTTTCGGTGACGGTGGGGCCGGCGGAGCGGGGGGTGCCGGTGCGGCCGGGACAAACTCGTTGTACTTCTCCGGCGGCGCCGGCGGACTCGGTGGCGCAGGAGGCACCGGTGGACACGGCGGCATATTGGGCGGAAGCGGCGGGGCCGGCGGGGCCGGCGGGGCTGGCGGCAACGGCGGCAGCGGCGGCACCCTGCAGTTCGTTGGCGGCGGGGGCGGCAACGGTGGAGCAGCCGGCAACGGCGGCGGCGGCGGCCTTGGCGGAGACGCGGGGATGCTGTTCGGCGCCGGCGGCAGCGGAGGCGCCGGAGGGGCCGGAGGCACCGGAGGCCACGGAGGCGCCGGCTACTCGATCGGGGGCTCGGGCGGCATGGGCGTTACCGGCGGCGCGGGCGGGCTCGGTGGTGCAGGAGGCCACGGCAGCCTGTTCGGTCCCGGCGGCAATGGGGGTATGGGCGGCGCCGCGGGTAATGGAGGTACCGGCGGCGCGGCCGGATTCGGCGGTTTTGGCGGTAACGGTGGGCAACCCGGCACGCCCGGGCTCGGTGGGCAGGGTGGCCCGGGAGGGTTGTTGAGCCAACCCGGCGCGCCGGGCGCACCCGGAGCCAACGGATACGCTGGCGGCTCCAACGGCACCATAATCGACATCGCACGAGGTGGCGTCGACGGCTCGGTGGGGGTCGTTCAGGACATCAACTCGATCGGACCCTCGATCCAGAGGGCGCTGACCGACTCGATGAACAGCTTCAACGCCAGTGTCGCCCAACAGATTCATCAGCTTGCCGTACAGGCACAAGCATCTCTGCTCAACGCCGCCGGATTGAATTTCCTCGACGGCGGGACAGGCAATCTGGGCCTGTTGAACTTCGGCAACAACAATCAAGGATTCTTCAACTTCGGCAACGGCAACAACGGCGTCCTGAACTTCGGGGACGGCAACACCGGCAGTTTCAACTTCGGCAGCTACAACCGCGGCAGCGTAAATGTGTTCGGCAACGCCAACTTCGGCAACTTCAACCTCGGAGCCGGCAACATCGGCAGCTTTAACGTCGGCTCCAACAACTACGGCGGCAACAACTTTGGGTTCAGCAACGTCGGTAATCGCAACTTCGGTTGGTCCAACGTCGGCGACGGCAACATCGGAACCTACCTGCGCGGCGAAAGCCTGCTCGGTTTCGGCTCGCTGGCGCTCGCCCTCGCTTGATAAGCGGATGACGCCGACGATGGATTGCGCCTTAATGCAGGACCTGACAGGCCGCCTGCCGAGCTGGGTAGATGCCTGCGCCGACCTCGCGGTCATTGCCGTAAGCGTCTGCCGTGAGATCTGCGCGGAGGCCAGGCCCGCCGTGTCATCGCGTACGAGGATCCTTCTGTTGCGTCGGGGCTTGCCATGCTGACCCGGGCCGGCGCGGCAATCGGCGTCCTCGGCGTGGCGATCTTGAGCGCGGGGTGCACCACCCGCGTGGGCGGAACCGCTCTTGCCGCCGCTGATTTGGGGCATGTCGCTCTGCCGGTAGCCGTGGAGGCGATGGCGGGGTTGTTGCCCTCCCCAGAGCAGCTGGACGCGGTGTTGGGGGTGCAGGGGATGAGTGCGAAGCAGTCGCTGTCATACGGATATAGCGGCGCCACTGCCTCCGATGACTGCGCAGAAACCTGGAATGTGGCGTGGGTTCCGATGTACACCGGCTTGGGCTGGGTGGCGATGCGCACGCAGTTCGTCGCAACCCCCGACAAGGAGCACCGGGTGTGGCAGGGCATTGTGGTGTTCCCGTTCGCGGTGGACGCCACGGCGTTCTATTCCCGGCAGGTGGCCGCCTGGCGCACGTGCGACGGGCGCCGCATCGCAATGCGTTACCTGGATGAGCCGGCATCAGCGGATCAACTGTTTAACGTCGGGTCGGCCGGGGATCATGACGGCATCCTGACCCAAACCTCCACCGAGGCCGACGAACCGACCTGGATGTGCGAGCACGCGCTGAGTGCGCGCAACAACGTCATCGTCGATGTGCAGGTGTGCGGGGAGCGGCTGAGCGGGCAGGCGGAGTCGGTGACGCGGGCGGTCGTGGCGAAAGTGCCGGTGTCCTAGATGCGGTGGGTCATGGCGATGCTGCGCGCGTGCGCGGTGGGGGTGGTGTGTGTCGCGGTGGGCAGCGGGTGTTCGACCATCGTGTCGGGGGCGGCCCGTCCCCAGCGTGCCCGGGACGCGGGTGCACCGGTGGTGGCCGCGGACGGTGTGGACCGTTTATTGTTGTCGGAGAACCAGATCGGCGAGATCGTGGGAGGCGGTGCGCGGGCCGCCGAGGGCTTCGTGATCTCGCGGCGCTACTCGGTGATTACGCAGCCTCAGGGGGAGTCGTTCTCCGATCCTTCGTGTGCGTCGTCGCTGTACAACACGATGTACACCAGCTATGCGGGCAGTGGGTACACCGCGGTGGCCGGGCGCACATTGCACGAGCCTGGCCCGCACCCTACCCACGACATCGATGAGGCGGTGGTGGCCTTTCCCAGCGCCGACGTCGCGACGCGGTTTGTGGTGCGCACCTCGATGGCCTGGCAGCGGTGCGCCGATGTCCACCTGTCGACCACTGAGCCGCCCCCGGACCCGGTGACCCTGTTCTACACGCTGGGTTTCCCTTCAGCCACCGGTGATGTCGCCACGGTAGTCAACGTGCTGGAGGGCGGGCAGGGCAAGGTGTGCGCGCACGCGATCGCCTCGCGCGCCAATGTCGTGATCGACGTGTACATCTTCGGCCCGAAAGTCACTGCCGCGCAACCGGTCGCGATCGTGACGGCGATCGCCGAGAACATGCCGCACTGACAGACAGAGAAATGGAGATCGTGTCGTGAACAATTGGACACCACCGCCGGGCGGCCCGCAGCTGCCGGGGGCGGGGCTGAATCCGCACGCACCGGTGAAACCGCCCGGGGGACGGCACACCTGGGCAGCGCATCCGGTGGGCCCGCATGCCACCGGGCCGGATACGGCGGGCCTGCAGCCGCTTGGGCCGCTGTACTCCCCGAGCCCGGGCGCACTGGTGGGGCCACCGGATCCCAAACGGCGCAAGGCATTGTGGGTCACCCTGGCGGTGGGGGCTGTGGTCGTGGTGACGGTGGCGGTCGTGCTGTTCCTTACTCTGGCGGGGGGAGGATCCGGTAATGGTGGGGCCGCCACTGCCGGGGATGCGGTCAAGGGATATCTGGCGGCGCTGGCGCGTGGTGATGCCGAGGCGGCGTTGTCCTACGGGGTGGATCAGCCGGCCAGTAAACAGTTCCTGACCAACGAGGTCCTGAGAAAGCAGATCACCCAGTGGCCGATCTCGAATATCCGGATCCTCAGCGACGACTCCGGTGGACTGGGGATGGGCCGGGTGCACGTGGTCGCCAACTTCGGCGACAAGAACTCCGACACCACCCTGTATGTGAAGAAGGACCACGGCGGCTGGAAGCTGGATGCGGCCGCGATCAAGCTCGACGGTCAACACTTTTCCACCTCAGGCAACGCCGCCGCCAAGACAATCACGTTCTTCGGCAAGCCGGTGGCCGACGCGACGGTGTATGTGTTCCCCGGCTGGATCGACATCGGCTCCACCAACCCGTATCTGGCGGTCAGCGCCAAACCGCTTCTACTTGATCAGCTCTCGCTGAGCGGGGGGGCGTGGATGAGCCCGGAGATCGCCCTGTCTGACACAGGAAAGGCGGCAGTCGCCGATTCGTTCAACGCCGCGATGGCCGCCTGCGAGCACTCGAATCTGCTGGCGCCGCCGGGGTGTCCGATGAAACTGGATTCCTACGATACCCGCACTCTGGTCGATGGCACGGTCAGCTGGGGCCCGCCCGACACCAGCGCCATGGATTTCTCCCGCTTCAGTCCCTACCAGCTGTCGGTGCACTTCTCGGGCAAGGTGACGGTGCCGATCACCGCCGCCACCCGCAAGGGTGGCACCGAAACGGCCACCGCCAGCCAATTCCTCTACGGCTCCGCGGATATGGCGAAAACACCGCCCGCGTTGACCTTCGACTAACCCGGCAAGGAGACCCGGTCATGACCGTGGACAACACGTGTGTGTCCCCTCACGAAATTGAGGGGGCTCAGATGAGCATTGCCGCGTTGGTGGCGGCGTTTTCGGCCAAAGTGGTCGGCCAGAGCACGCTGCGGGAAACGCTGCTCATCGGGCTGCTGGCCGGCGGGCATGTGCTACTGGAAGGTGTGCCCGGGCTGGCCAAGACGACCGCGGCGCGGGTGATCGCCGAGTCGATCGAGGGCCGCTTCGCCCGCATCCAGTGCACCCCGGATCTGCTGCCCAGCGACATCATCGGCACCCAGATCTTCGACTCGGCCACCAATTCCTTTGTCACACGCCTAGGTCCAGTGCACGCCAACATCGTGCTGCTCGATGAGATCAACCGCTCTAGCGCCAAAACCCAGAGCGCGATGCTGGAGGCGATGGAAGAACGGCAGACCACGATCGCGGGCACGCTGTATCCGATCCCGGAGCCGTTCATGGTGATCGCCACCCAGAACCCGGTCGATCAAGAGGGCACCTATCCGCTCTCAGAATCCCAGGCCGACCGGTTCATGCTCAAAGACGTTCTGCGGTACCCGAGCGTGGCCGAAGAGGTCGAAGTCATGATGCGCCGCGACAACGGCGTCTACCGCAAAGACCGCCCAACCCCGGCGGTGATCGGGCTCGAGGTAGTGCGCCGGCTGCAGACCGTGACCGCCAGCACCCATTTGGACCCGGCGCTGATGAGCTACGCCAGCCAACTGGTCGCGGTCACCCGCACCCCAGGGCAATACCTGCCACCGCCGCTGGCCGCGGTCATCGAATACGGCGCCTCCCCGCGGGCCAGTTTGGCGCTGTGCCACGCCGCGCGCGCGCTGGCGCTGCTGCGTGGCCGTAAACACGTGCGACCCGAAGACATCGCCCATGTCGCACACCGGGTGTTGGCGCACCGACTGGTCCTGGGCTTTGAAGCTGCCAGTGCCGGCATCACCGCCCACACGGTCATCGACTCGGTGCTGGCCGCGGTGCGTCTGCCCGAGGACTGTCATGGGTCAGCTCCTGCACGCCGCCAAGCGGCATTTCCCCGGCCCCACCCGTGGGTTGCTCGACGGCGGCCGGTATGCGCTGCCTCACCGGCAAAGCCTGGGGAGTCAAGAACTCCGGGCAAGACTTGACCGTGCCGTTCCAGGTCACCGTCAACTGCCCCTGACCCAACCCACCCGCGCCCCTGCGCGGTTGCGCCACCCCGAGAGGAACAACACACCGTGTTCACCACCGCCCGTATAGCCGCCGCCGCGGCGGCGGCACTGGCCGCAGCCGCGGCCACCCCGACAGCACACACTGACGTGATCTTCATCCGCTGCCAGTTCTCCGTCGACCAACCGTTCGCCTACGACCTCGGCGGCGCCAAATACGCCGGCAGCCGGATGAACGCCTCCAACTGCCAGACCAACCTGCCCAGCGCACCAGTCACCCTCGAGTTCCACATGCAGGTCGGCTACGGAGACCAAAACAGCGGAGCGACAGACGTTTTCCGCCGCGACTACAGCGCAGTGATCGACGTCCACGACGGCGGCTCCTACTCCGTGCAATTCCCCAACGACGATCAACTCATCGCCCTCAAACCCGGGTCCTACATGGCCAGCGGCACAGCCACGTCGACACTCGAAGGCTTCGAACACCCCAAGTCCGTAGACACCAAGATCGCCACCTGGGGCGTCAACTGGGGCAGCCTGCCGCACATGTCCTAACGCTGCACCGCGCTGAGTGTGGGGATGCGCCAGGATCCCTACACGGTCACTGGCCCGAGCAACGCCATTCGATGCGACCATTCTCGTTTGACCAATGCGACGTGATGTTCGGCGCGCCGCTGTCAATGACCATGTGGTAGAGGGTGTCGATGTCACCGGGTCCTTGAAAACCGAACCTCGCAAGGTTTTTCGGGTCACCGGCCCATTCGGCTGGGTCAAGGCCGGCCTCGTGTGAGGTTCTCTGAAGTTGGGCCGCGTTGTCACCACAGAAAGCGGCCAAGGGGGTCTCAGCACGTGCCTGTGGCGGGGTGGCGAAGGCCATGCTCGTCGTTGCTGCAACGATCACGAACAGCCCCGGCCGAATTCGCTCGTGTAGGTGCAAGCAGCCAATCTTGGTGAACTTCATCAGCGTGATCCTCCCATTGTGAGCTTAGAGGTCCTCACGACGCTACGTCTGCAAGCTTTTCGACCGGCTCTTGGAGCCGGGATCCACGAAGGCCTGCGCGGAGCCCGATCGTTTCAAGTGAGAGCGGCGATCGCGCCGGACGACCATCGTGTTCTGGTAACGCAATAACCCTCTTCCGTCTGCTCGCTGACAAGCACGCCGTGATGGCAGACCGATGTGATCCGGTCTCGGAGTTGCAGCGGCTGCGTGTCAACCGGTGGGCTACGGTTGGCCGCCTAGCCATCCACCAATGAACAGGCCAGACTGGCGTGTTCCCCGTGAATGAGTCCAGCTTGTTTTAGAGTCCTGTGGCCCGAGGTCGGGCTGGAAGGGACGATGAAACACATGGCTGGTCGTAAGCGGCATTCCGCGGAGGACATCGTGCGCAAGTTGCGCCGCGCGGACGAGCTGGCTGCTGAAGGCAAGACCGGTGACGAGATCGCTGCCGAGTTGGGTGTCTCAGCCGCCACGCTGTACAACTGGCGCCGCGCCTACGGCGGCATGGACACCGACGCCGCCAAAGAGCTACGGGAGTTGCGCGAGCAGAACACGCGCTTGAAGAGGCTGCTGGCCGAGGCCGAACTGGAGAAGGACGCGCTGCGGGAGGTCGCGAAGGGAAAATTCTGAGCCCAGCTGCCAAGCGGCGCGCCGTGGACATGCTCAAGGACACGCTGAGTATGTCGGAACGACTGGCGTGCAAGGCCGTTGGGCTGGCCCGCTCCACCTACCGCCGCTTGCCCGCGGCGCAGACTCCGGATGATCCAGACGCCCAGATGCGAGCCTGGCTGCGCTCCTACGCCACCAAACACCCCTGCCACGGGTTCCGGCGCGCCTGGGCGGCCTTGCGCTACGACGTGGGTCGTGAGGTCAACCAGAAGAAAGTCCATCGGCTGTGGCGCGAGGAGGGCCTGCAGGTCAAGATCCGCTCGCCGCGTAAGCGGTCTGGGGTGTCCTCGGTCCCGCCGGTGGTAGCCGATGCACCGAACGTGGTGTGGGCGATCGATTTCCAGTTCGACTCCACCACCGACGGCAAGGCCATCAAGATCGCCTCGATGCTCGACGAGCACACCCGCGAGTCGCTGCTGAACATCGTGGAGCGCTCCATCACCGCCGAACGTCTCGTGACCGAACTCGAGACGGCGTTCGCGGTGGCCGGCGGACCGCCGAAGGTGCTGCGCATGGACAACGGCCCGGAGCTGGTTTCCCAAGCGCTGCAACGATTCTGCGAGAACAAAACCGGCCTGCTCTACATCCCACCAGGATGCCCGTGGATCAATGGGCATATCGAGTCGTTCAACAACCGGCTACGTAAGGAGTGCCTCAACCGCAACCACTGGAACACCCTGTTCGAGGCCCGCGTGGTGATCGGCGATTTCAAGCACGAACATAATCACCGACACCGCCATTCGGCGCTGGGCTATCGAACCCCCGCCGAGTACGCTGCGGCTTGCCGGCACACCCACACCCCGGTGGCCTGCGAGATCAACTGAATCCGGATCAAACAAACCCGACTCCAAAACGGGGTGGACTCAGTAACGGGGACTCGCCAAGACTGTTGGACAACATTTTTACTGATCAAATTGCGCAACGCCTACGGAGATGGCCTGCCCTTTGCCCAACGTGAGGCCGACGTCTACCGGGAACTGTGCGCCACTGTGGTCACGGCTGGACGTACACCTGGCGGTCGGCGGCGCGTAGACGTGATGATCGCGGCTGTGGCAGTCGCTAACAACGCAGCCCTAGCCATCCGAAACATTATCGACTTCGCCGGGCTCGAAAACGCACTTGAGGTCATTGCACTTTGGTGAGCGGACCCGGGACCAGCCCACCCGGATAAGAAAGCGGTGTGCCGTTGCCCGCCATGCAATACGACGTTTTCGACGGAATCGTCAACGCGTCTAAGGCACACCGCTTCGTCGAAGGCGCTTACCAGACGCACCCGACCACCTTAGAACGTGACTGTGAGATAGGCCGCGAGCGTGCCGCGCGATGAGCCGCCAGTGCCCGGCCACCCCGACGAAATGCGACCTATCCGGCAAACTAAGAATTAGGCTGTCGCCACCATGTCGACCACGCGCAGCCGCGAGAAGGGTCCGTCGCTCTGGGGCCGGTTCCTCGAGCGGGTAGCCCCGCGGGTGAGCGGCGGTCGGCCAAAGAGGCGTACGGCACGTGGTTGCTCGGCCAGGTCACCGAACCTCAGTCCCGCCGGGCGACCCGGCGCCTCCATCGGATGCGCGGATGGAAGGGCCTTGACCGCGACGGCGCGGTCAAGGCAAGCAGTGATCAGAACTTGTGGATGGCCCTCGGTGTGGGCGATCAGACAACTTGCACGGCCATCACTTGACGGGCCGCGTGTTGGCAATCTCGGCGTACCGCCCGGCAACCACTCGACGTGACAACCTCATCCCCTCCTTGTAACGGTCCCGACGACACTTTCTTGCACCGACGGGACAGCCCTGCTCTGCTGGCTTGTCGAGGTGACCACCGGATAGAACATTTCCCAACGCGTTACCGGCACGACGACATCCCGCGCGAGCGCGCGCACCACGTTCCACGTGTACAACACACGGGGGCCGTGGACCCTCACCTTCACCACGCTGTGATCAGCCTTAAACTTGCGGCTCCGCAGTAGGCGAGGTTTCCGTGATCGTCGTAGGCGGCGCCAGCGCAAGCGCACCCACAGCCACCGGGACACCCGACCTCGACGCCCTAGACGAAAGGCGGCTTGGTAACTCTTCTTCGGTCGACGGGGAGGCGGACAAGGCTATTGCCCTCTTCGCGCTTTGCGTTCGTGCGTGCTAGCGCTCTTCCAGCTTAATTACCTGGTTGTTCCCATCTGCGACGTAGATGGAGCCGTTGCTGTCAATTGCCACACCATGCGGAAATTGAAGGCCTTTAAACGGCAGCACAGCCTGTTGGTTGGAATCGGGGGCTAACTTGACGACTCGACCGTCGTGGTCGTGGTCGACAACGTAGACCGCTCCTTTCGTGTCGGCAGCAAGGCCATAGGCGTCTGCGAAGCCTCGAAGGGGCAGCGGCAGCTGGTATTTCATTTTGGCGACGAGCTTAAGTACTCGGCTATTGATGCCGTCAGTGACATACACGTCGCCAGCGTTGTCAATGGCAAGAGCGTGAGGGTTGTTGAGGCCGGTGAAGGGCAGTTCGGCTTGTTGTGTGGATCCAGCGGCCAGTTTGAGGACACGGTTGTTGCGGGTGTCAGCGACGTAGACCGCGTTTGAGTTGTCAGTCGCGACCCCGAGGGGCCTATTGAGCCCGACGAAAGGCAGCGTTGTCTGTTGTCCGGCATGAAGTTTGACCACTTGATTGCCTGCGGCATCGGCCACGTAAACCGCTCCGGTGCTGTCGACGGCAACACCACGGGGTTCAACATTCGTCAGTGGCAGGGTAGTGGGTGTGTTCGATCCGGCAGCGAGGATGGTGACCTCAGCTGGACCCGAACGGTTGATGCCCGTGGCGTACACAGCACCGCTGCGGTCGACCGCTACCCCGAAGCTGTCGGACAAATGGAAAGCGACGGTCTGAGACCACGACGATGCGTGCTTGCCGCTGACTACGAAGAGGCTCACAACCGTTATAACTGCCACGATCGCCGCGCTCGAACCGATCAAACTCACAACGATGCGGCGTCGCTGGTTCCGTAGTGCTGGAGTCGCGTCATTCCCTGTCTGATCGGTCTCAGTAGAAGGCGATGCACGGAGAGGTTTCTTCGGGCTCGGAGGTGTCTCTTTGTCGACGGCTTGCGACCCGTGCTGGCGCGCATTCGGTGCGGTGGGGAACCGTTCCGCAGAGCGGGGATGCGGTTGGGCAGCGCCACGACTGAGGGCAACTCGGGCCGCCCTGGCCAGATCTGTGGCGCTTTGGAACCGAAGCTCGGGACTTTTCGCCATTCCCCTGGCAATCACTTCGTCCATCGAGGGTGCGAGTCCTGTCACCGTGACGGATGGGCGCGGTGGCGGGGCCGACAGGTGTGCCGCGTACTGCTGTTCGAGACTGTTCCCCGGAAATGGTCTGGTTGCGGTTAGGCATTCATGCAAAACGCATGCCAAAGCGTAGATGTCGGCACGGTGGTCCGCGCCGGTGCTAAATCGTTCCGGAGCCATGTATGCCCATGTGCCAATGAGGCTGCCAGTGGTCGTCATGCCGGTGTCTCCCGCAGCGCTCGCGATACCGAAGTCGATCAGGTACGCGAAGTTGTCTTTGGTGACCAGAATGTTGGACGGCTTGACATCGCGGTGGACCAGCGCAGCGTTGTGGGCTGTATCGAGCGCCGAGGCGATCTGCCCGATGATCTCAACGGCCCGGTCCGGCTGTAGTGGCCCGTGGCTGAGCAGCGTTTGCAGCTCTTGGCCTTTGACGAGGCGCATGGCCACATAGAGACGTCCGTCAATCTCACCGACGTCATAGATCGGAACCGCGTGAGGTTCGTCCAAGCGGGCAGCGGCGCGGGCTTCCCGACGGAACCGCTGCTCAAAGGTTCTGTCCTGAGCGAAGTGCGGCAGCAGCATCTTAATCGCCACGGTCCGGTCGATGACAGTGTCATAGGCACGCCACACCTCGCCCATGCCGCCGCGACCCAATAGCTCGATCAGCCGGTATCGGCCAAACGGTCTTCCCTGCAAGTCATCCCTCCCTAGCAAACGTGTACCGACTAGCCGCTTCGTTCACCTCGCATCATGCACCGGCGGGGGCGTGTACTCGCCGAAGGTGCGGGACTCAAATGCGGTTCCAGGCTGAGCCTATGGGGAGTCGCTGCCACCGTCTTCCGTGTTTCGTCCGGCGATGAGCCCGTACAGCGGTTTGCGTGCTGCGGCGATGCGCGTTTCGCCGCCGCGGCGGTGACGTAGCGCTGGTCACTGCGAGGTGGCCATGGATTCGTGGCCCAGGAGCTTCATCAGCGTGTAGACGCTGACCTGGGAGCCGGCAAATTCGGTGGCGTAGGTGGTCAACCAACGTCAGGACCGCCCCCCGGTTGGTATGCCGACCCGACGGGCGAGTCAGGGGTCCGTTTGGTGGGACGGTCAGGAATGGACTTCTACCGTCGGTTAGCTGACGGCCGCAGTTTGCACGACAGCGTCACGGACTGCCCTGGCTGAACGTCGATGCCGCACTGAACCAATAGATGAGCAAGCCGTTCGCGTCGATGAGTTCAATCCACGCCTTGATCCGCTTGGCTTGTTCCCGGACACCGCTGGTGAAGCGCGAAGGTAGTGATGAACACGCCCCTGCCGCCCTGCTTGGCGACGACAAACCACTCGACAAACCGTTAATACATGATTTCGCGGGGTGCCCTCCCAGCGCGGCCGCTGCCGCGGCAGCTTGACCTGCCGAGTGCGCAACTGCTAGGCGTTGGCTGCGGGCCCTTCCTTCGCCATGAGGAAATGGTGACAGCGCCGCAAGTCGGGGACTCGCAAGTCTGGGCGCCCGCCAGCGGCGCGCGCGTGATGAAACATTGGGTACAGGACCGACGGTGAGAGGTGGCGGCCGGGATCGAGAACGGAAGGAAAAAGAAGTGCCTCGCCATTGCGGTGAACGTGGTAGCGCAGGTGGGCGTTGATGCGTGGCGCCAGGGTCGCCGGGATAGGGATGTCTCGAATTCCGAGCGTGCTTTTTGGTGTGGTGACCTCGAAGCGTCGGTGGGCCAGCTTCACCGCCCGGCGCACGCGCACACTGCCGGCCATGAGGTCGATGTCTTTGCGCCGCAGCTCTGCCAACTCGCTAAACCCATGCCTGGCCATAGGAGGCGCACGACATTGGGCCGCAGCTGATGTCGATGGCCGGTCTCCCTTCGCTTAGCCGGTAACGTCTTGGCGCCAGTGTGGCGCGAGCGCCTGCGATCACGTACGCCCATTATGGGCGGCCCGCTGCGGTTCATGGTTGTTGTGGGACAGTCGGCGTGGCTCCTGCGTCGGGTCCTGACATCCACCGCAACGTCACCAGTGCGACGGCGACGTCGATCAGGTTCTCCTTTAGAGGTCGTGGCAGCAGGCGTTGCGCCGTGTCAAGTCGATTCAACATGGTGTTGCGGTGGGTGAACAAAGTTTTCGCTGCGTGCGTGACGTTGCAGCCGGCTTCGATGTAGGCCAGTACTGAGGCGTGTATGGACGGGGAGGCGAATGCGAAATCCCCCAGTGTCTTCTCAATGAAATCAATTGCTTCTGCACGATTTTTCGCCACCAGCCCGATGAGCTGCAGTTGCGTCGAACTGTGCAGGACCCGCTAGGGGCACTTCAACTGGGCCATTATGCGCTGGGTGGCCAAAGCGTCGCGGTGGCTGCGGACGAAGCCTGTAATGCCGTAGCCGGGGCCACCGAGCGCCATGTACACCTGCGGCGCGATGGCCGCCTCGATCTGACCAGGATCAACACATTCCACCTGGTGTGCCCACACCCATTGGGATTGGGCGCCGGACGTCACTGAAAGCGACTGGCCGGCGCAGGCTTCGATCAACGCTCTAGCGGCGTCCACCAGAGCGGCTGCATCGTCGTCGCCTCGATCAGACCAGATGACAGCCGCGGTGTGCGGCAGGTCCAGGCGGTAGCCCAAAAGACCAGCCACGACGGCGGTGTCGGTGTCGGTAGCGGTGCCATAGAGCAGGGACTCGATCAGCGCGCGACGCTTGAGGTTCCTTTGGTGCTCAATGTCGGCGTGGCGCCAGTCGGCCTGCGTGGGGGCGCACACGTATCGGCATGCGGCATCAAGGAACTCGCTCAATCGCGACATGGACAGGTTGAGCACCTCGCGTAGCTCCTCGGGGTCGGCGCCGAGGCCGGACGCGATGTCCGTCCAGCGGCACCACGCCACGGTCTGAGCGATGCGGAAGATGTCAGGGGTCGAGGCGTCCAGTCCCCGGTGCGCCAACATGCGAGCCAGGTCGAGATTTTCTGCGGTATCCAGCAGGGGTCCGCGGCCGTAGACCTCCATGCCCACACCGATAACCGATTCAGCCAAGGCTCCGCAGAGCCATTCGGCGCTGAGCTGTTCATATGCGAAGTCCGTCTCAACCAATTTCGACGATACGTCGGGCGCCGCGATGTATGGGACTCGCAGCTAGTCTGGGCAAAGACCACTACTTGTGACGGTTGGATTGGGGATCGTAACCGCGATCGCGACTTTGCGCTCGCATTCTTGGACATGTGAGAGTGACAGGGTGTCTACTTCAGAAGTCATTGTGATCGCCGGCAGGGAGCGGTCGATCGAAGAGTGTGTGGCCCAGCTGCGGCAGTATCCGGGCCGGACCATCGTCGACTACGACTTGCCTGGTCCCGGCGACCCGGAAGTGCTTACTCGTGCGGAAGTAGCCCGTACATGGGTCATCTATTCACGTATATCGGAAGAGCAACTCGTATGGTTGTCGAACGTGCAACCAGCGCGCCGTGGCCGCCAGCCGACGCTGATCTTCTACGCGCTGAGCCGAATATCCGAAATGGTCTCTACGACCAACTCGAATCGTTCTACCGGCACTTTGAACAGGACGCGCCAACCAACGTGGCTCGATCGAAAATCAGCAAGGTACTTCACATCAAGCGCCCCGCGGCTATCCCCATCCTTGATTCCAAGGTGACCGATGTGTACCGCCAGCTCGCTGAGCAAGCCGCCGACCGCTACCCGCGTCTGAAATACCAGAGAGCCGCCTACTGGCCCGCCATTCGTGACGACTTGATCACCAATACTGAGTCCGAAGCGCTCACGCGGCTACGCGCGGTACTCGGCAACGAGGGCACACTAGGCGCGAACCTGCACCACATCACCGATCTGAGACTCCTCGACATGCTGACTTGGCAGTAAATGCGCAAACGCGTCATCATTTTCATCAACCCGGTAACCGGCGAAATGCGCGACGGCCCAACGGCGCTGATGTGTGCAGAGCTCCTCTCAGCTCGGCGCATTCGTCGACCTCGTTGAACGGAAGCTGCAGCCCGGCGCCGCGTGGGACGACAGCATTCCCTACCTGTACACCGGCGACGGAATCCGCCGTTGCGAGCTGCGCCTGGACACACTCGGCTATACCCGGACATCGCCGCTTACGTCTCCTTCGACACAACCGTCCTGCTCGCCACGGTCGGCCGCCGCTTCTCCTATGATCCGGCTCTCCTTACCGTCGATGCCCAAACCTGCTCCACGACAACCGAACACGATCCTCTGCAGGGCACAGCAGTTACCAGCATCATTCGGGCGCCGGGAATGCTGCTAGTCACCAGAACATCGACGACAAGTTCCAAGACCTCGTCGGTTACGCATGACGCGGCCGCAGGTGCGACGTTCACATTCCTGCTCAGCGAAAAACAGCGCGGCAACGCCGCTTATCAGAGACCACAGCCCAGATTGCAAATGTTCGCGTCGCTCTTGGCTACGCGATGAACTTCTCAACTAATGGCGCGTCGACTCGTTGCTGGAAGCCTGTGTGATCATCGAAGCCTGGCGCCGCCATTACAACGCGAACCGACCCCACTCCACCCACTGTGAACTTACCCAGCTGATTTCGCTCTAAAGTGGACCACGACCCACCAACCCGCGGGTCGCATAGCGGCTGCCCTAATGTTAGCTCGGTACAAGGAGGTACGAGTGCGCAAGATCACGACGACTGGACTGCGGACCGTGTGCATTACTGCGGCCGCGGTTGTTGCACTGAGCGCCTGCACGTACACACCTAGTGCTGACAAGCACTATCACGGAACAGTGGGTGGCTCCGATGCGCCCAGTAGCACGGTTTCTGCACCGGCAGTGCCCGCTTACCCAGTCTCTATCAATGGCACCGGCGAGTCGGTCGAGACTGCCGAGCTGGTGGCTCACGGCTACACCATCAAGTACCAGGCATCCAGCTGGACGATGATCGTGGCGCCGGTGCAGGCCGACGGCACTGACGGTCCTCCCGCCATCAACGCCATCGGACAGAGCACTTCCCAACGCGTTACCGGCACGACGACGTTCCGCGCGAGCGGGCGCACCACGTTCCACGTATACAACACACAGGGGCCGTGGACCCTCACCTTCACCCCGCTGTAACTCAGCGGCATCCGTCGCAGCCACACTCCGAGTCCAGCTGCGCTTCTTTGGGAAGAGAATAAGAGAATGCGCTGTCCTAGCTGCGGAGAAGATATCCCTTACGACGGCGAACATTCTTCGTTAGCGGTCGACTGCGCGATGTTGCTCAGAGGAGAAGGTCGCAAGAGCGCCGCAAATCGGGCACGCGGAGATCTGGGCGCCCGGCAGTGGCACGCGCTTGATCAAACATCGGGTACAGGACCGACGGAGACAGAGCGGCAGTTATCGAGAAATGAAGGAAACAGCAGAGCCTCGCGATGAGGCTCGACGTGCTAGCGAAGGTGGGCGGTGATTATCGGAGCCAGCTTGTGCGGGATTGGGATATCTCGGATTCCAAGGGTGCTTTTCGGTGTCGTGACCTGAAAGTGGCGGTTGATCAAGGCGACCGCGCGGCGCACGCGCACGACTTGGGCGTGGAGGTCTACGTCTTTGCGCCGCAGCTCTCCTAACGCGCTGAACGGCATCGCTAACCAGGCGGCCATGCGGATGGGGGCTTGGTAGCGTGCCGGCATCGCCGCGGCGATCACTTCGAGTTCCCCGGCTGTTGCGGGGCGTACGGCATCGCCGCGCCGCGAGGTCTTGACGGGTCTGCTGCACGAATAGGTGACAGTTTGACCTGCCCTACCTGTTGGGTTCCAGTCGTGGTGGCTAACTGACGGCGGTGAGGGTGTCGTTGGTGAAGGATAGTTCGTACTCGATCGGGGTGCGGTAGTTCAAGGCCGAGTGGCGGCGTTGGCGGTTGTGGAAGATCTCGATGTAGTCGAAGATCGCGTTGGCCAGCTCGACGCGGGTCTTCCACTTCTGGCGGTCGAGTAGCTCGATCTGCATGGAGGACCAGAAGCTTTCCATCATGGCGTTGTCCAGGCCGTCACCAATCGTCCCGAACGACGGAACTAGTCCTGCGGAGCGGATCTTCTCGCCGAAAACCCATGAGGTGAATTGAGTTCCGTGGTCGGCGTGGACGATGCCGCCGGAAGTGGGCTGGCGGTTGCGGATGGCCATATCCAACGCATTGACCACCAACGTTGCATCCGCCTTCGAGTCCATCGACCAGCCCACGATCCGGCGGCTGAACGCATCCAGGACAGCGCAGCAGTACAGCCATCCTTCTCGTGTGCGGTGTTGCGTTATGTCAGTGACCCACAACTCATTTGGGGTCAGTCGGTGGAACTTGCGATTGACCAGATCGTCGGCGGTGGCCACGCCACGTAGTCGCTTGACCCGTACCGGTCCGGGCAGGCCGTAGATGCCGGCCAGGGTCATCAGGACCGACACGGTGCGCGGGCAGACGGTGATTCCCATACCGAGGGTGAGTTCAGCGTGGACGCGGCGATAGCCATAGGTACCGCGTGAGGCGACGTGGATCTCGCGGATCAGTCCGGTCAGCCATTGCCTGCGTAGCTGGGTGGCTGTGGTCGGTTTTCGCTTGTGTTTGTAGTAGTTCTGGCGTGTCACACCAAGAATGACGCAGCAGCGGTCCACAGGTGCCCCGGCGCCGACGAGTCGGTCGATCACCGGGTAGAGCCTTTTGGGAGGGGCTTGTCCCCCCCGAGGAACGTGGCAGCCTGACGCACGATGGCCAACTCGGTTTCCAGCTCGCGGATTCTTCGCCGGGCAGCGCGCAGCTCGGTTGATTCGCTCGTCGGGACACCGGGACGCATCCCGCGGTCGATGTCGTCCTGTTTGATCCACGTCGACAACGTGACCGGGTGGATGCCGAGATCGTCGGCGGTCTGCTTCTGCGGCTTGCCGGCGCGCACGAGCGCGATCGCGCGGGCGCGGAACTCTGCCGGATAGGGGCGGGGCATGACGGTCAGCCTTTCGTACAGGCCGTCATCACTTAGTCACCGAACCTGGAACCCGAACGGTAGGTCAGGTCAAGGTGTCACCTATTCGTGCAGCAGACCCGACCCCTGTGTCCTGGCATGGACTGGTATCGATCATATTGCAAGCCAACGCATCTTGCATGATTGTCCGCAGCACCGAGTAGGCATGTACTCGGGTGGTGGGCGTACTGGTGGCGGTGACGGCATACCAGTTCGCGACGGCGTCGGGGCTAATGTCGCGCAGAGTCGTCGTGGCGAAGGCCAGCAGAATGTGCTTCTTCAGCAGTCCCCAATAATGGGCGCGGGTGCGGCCACAGATCGGGCGCTGTTCGAGCCACGCCTGGCTGTAGTCCCCGAATGCCGTGGGAGGGTCGCCGGTGATGTCGATTCTTTCGTCTCTTTCGGGTCTCCGGTTGCGGTTGGTTGGCGACCGCGACGGCCGGATCATCACGTCTGCTCGCGTCCTACCTCGACTGAGGCGGGCGTGCAACAATCCGCATGCGTCACGGTAACGCAAAAGCCTGGTCCGCAAACACTTTTCGCCCAGTGCACATCGATGCGCGATATTTGACGAAAGCTACTGTTGCCTAGGGCTTTCTGTTACCGTGACAGATTGCTGCCTGAAGGCTATGGTCAGCAACCTAGGAACGCCGGGTATGGCGTCAATCTTTGATGGCTCACTGTGGTTGTAGATCCTCAGACGTTGTTCTGATCCGCGGGGTGAGTCAGCCTGGGCGCTACGTGTGTCCAAGAGCGTTGAACCCTGATTAAGGTGTCCATGAAACGGGTTCGGGAGGATGCGTGCAAGGCGGGCGGCTGTTCGGGCGCTACCGGTTGTTGACGTTGCTGGGCCGCGGCGGCATGGGCGAGGTGTGGCGTGCGCACGACACCGACACCGACAGGGTCGTTGCTATCAAGCTGCTGCACGCACACCTGTCCGCGGACCCGGAGTTCCAACTCCGTTTCCGGCGTGAAGCGCACGCCGCGGCGCTGCTGAACAGCCCGCACGTCATACCGATTCATCACTACGGCGAGATCGACGGCCACCTCTACGTCGACATGCGACTCGTCGAGGGCCGCGACCTGGGCACCGTGCTCGCGGAGGGGCCGCTGCAACCCGCCAGCGCCGTGCGCGTGGCTGAGCAGGTCGCCAAGGCGTTGGGCGCCGCTCACGACGCCGGCCTACTGCACCGGGACGTCAAACCGTCAAATGTCCTACTCGATCACGACGACTTCGCGTATCTGATCGATTTCGGGATCGCCCGTCTGACCGACGAGACGCGAATGACGCAGTCCGGCAACGTCATCGGCACCTTCGCCTACATCGCACCCGAGCGGTTGAACCCTTCAGCTCACGAGGATGCGCGTGCCGACATCTATTCGCTGACCTGCGTGCTGTATCAATCCCTCACCGGTCAACCCCCCTTCGCTGGTAGCACGAGCGCCCACCTGATCGCCGCGCACCTCACCACACCACCGCCCCGCCCGTCGCTGCTCCGCCCGGACCTGTCCGCCCGATTCGATGAGGTCATCTGCACCGGCATGGCCAAGGATCCCGACCTCCGCTACCAATCCGCCACCGCGCTCGCCGAAGCCGCCGCCGCGGCACTAACCCCCGCTGCGTTACGGGACGCCGGCTCCGGCGGGGATCAGCCGCCTGCGGTGCCGTCGGTCCGCGGACACCGACCCCGTCCCCCGGTGGTCGGGGACCCCTTGGACGCGACGCAGGGTGCACCGGGAGCCGCGTTGCCGATCGTGTCGTATCCGACCACTGTCCCGAAAAAGACGACTACGCGTCGCGTGCTGGCAGCCGCAGCCGCTCTGGTGCTCGCGGGTGCCGCAGCGTTCTTCACGCGAGACCTGTGGTCACCCCACCCTGATCGGCGCCCGGTCGCCCCGGGTTCGGCCGCGCCGGCGTCCCCACGCTCCCTGTCCGCCGAATACGGGCAACAGCAGGAATTGGCGTCTTCGCGGCTGGCGTATCCGACCGGCGTCGCGGTGGACATCCGTGGCAGCGTCTACGTCACCAGCACCTCGCACGACGCGGTGTACAAGCTAGCCGACGATGGCGGCGCACCGATCGCACTGCCGTTCGTGGGCCTCTCCTACCCTGAGGGGCTGGCGGTCGACCCTGGCGGTGAAGTGTATGTGGCCGACACCCTCAACCATCGTGTATTGAGCCTGCAGTCGGGAGCCGCCAACGCTTCAGCACTGCCGTTCGACGGGCTCGGCTTCGTGCACGCAGTGGCGATCGATCAAACCGGACGGGCGATCTACGCGGTCGCCCATGAACCCAGCCAGGTGCTGAAACTCTCCCACGTTGCAGCTAAGTCGAGCGTGCTGCCTTTCACCGGGCTCCAGGAACCCGTCAACGTCGCGGTCGACGCCAGCGACGACGTCTACGTGGTCGATAAGATCGCAGGTCACGTTGTGGAGCTCCGCAGCGACGGCGTCCAAATCCAGCTGCCCTTCCCGGTCTTGAGTTCACCTCAGGGATTGGCGGTCGACGACGCCGGCAGAATCTATGTCGCCGACACCCTGCGCAACCGGGTGCTGCGGCTCGACACGGGCGCGCCAGTTCCCACCGAGCTGCCGTTGACCGGCTTGAAGTACCCGACGGCAGTCGCCGTAGACCTCTCCGGCGACGTGTTCGTGGTGGACTCCCCCGCCGTTGACCGAAGCCGCGTGGTCGAGCTGCCGCGGCAGCGGCCGCGCTAGGAGGGCACCCCGCGAAATCATGTATCAACGGTTTGTCGAGTGGTTTGTCGTCGCCAAGCAGGGCGGCAGGGGCGTGTTCATCACTACCTTCGCGCTTCACCAGCGGTGTCCGGGAACAAGCCAAGCGGATCAAGGCGCGGATTGAACTCATCGACGCGAACGGCTTGCTCATCTATTGGTTCAGTGCGGCATCGACGTTCAGCCAGAGCAGTCCGTGACGCTCTAACGCATTGACGGTCACTTCTTGACTCCGTCTGAATCAGCTACCTACCGCGATTTCAGAAACCGTGGCGGTTGGCCGGCGACCGTTGTCGTGCAAACTGCGGCAGTCAGCTAACCGACGGTAGAAGTCCATTCCTGACCGTCCCACCAAACGGACCCCTGACTCGCCCGTCGGGTCGGCATACCAACCGGGGGGCGGTCCTGACGTTGGTTGACCACCTACGCCACCGAATTGGCCGGCTCTCAGGTCAGCGTCTACACGCTGATGAAGCTCCTGGTGTCGTCAGCTTCACAGACTTGACCAAACCCGCCCCGGCCCAATAATCGCCGTAATCGATAGTGTCCCAGTCGCGCCCCTGGGCGCCAGCGTCGCGAATTGCCGGGGTTGGTCGTGTTCTCCATGACGGCGAGGGCCTTTCTGGGCATCATTCTTTCGCAATCGAGACTAACCTCGCCGTCCGGTACGTCGCCTATCTCTGGAACCTCAAACTCGGCCGGCGGCGGCACCTGGTGCGGCGTTGTCGATGGCGTTGTCGCGATGGCTGGCCTGCGGGATGGGCCCAGCGACGGGCCGACCCCCTGAGCTATTGCTATGTCCGAGCCTTGGTTCCCAGCGACTGCAGCACCTATCGTTTCCTGCAAAGGCATACAGCTGGGAGGACTGGGTTGGAGGACACGCCATTTGGGCGATACCGGCTTGTTGAGTTGCTCGGTCGGGGTGGCATGGGCGAAGTCTGGCGCGCTCAGGACACAGTGATTGATCGAACCGTAGCGCTCAAGACGTTGTTGCCGCACTTCGCCCAGGATGAGAAGTTCAAGCAGCGTTTCCGCCGCGAAGCGCGCCTTGCCGCGCGATTAGAAGACCCGCACCTGGTCCCCATCTACGACATCGGCGAGCTTGAAGGCCGCTTATACGTAGCTATGCGGCTCATCTCGGGCCAGGATCTGCAAACGTTGCTTGAAGCCGGCCCGCTGGCACCTGCTCGCGCCGTGGCAATACTTGAACAGATCGCCGCAGCGTTGGGCGCCGCCCACCGAGTTGGGCTGGTGCACCGTGATATCAAGCCGTCCAACATCTTGGTCTCCGAGAACGACTTCGCGTACCTAATCGACTTCGGTATCGCCCGCGCGGCCGGGGAGACCGGCTTGACGTCAACCGGGGCAACAATCGGCACCTGGTCGTACATGGCACCCGAGCGTTTCAGTACCGGACAAGCCGAGGCGAGCTCGGACATTTACGCGCTGACATGTGTGCTCTACCAATGCCTGACGGGCGAACTCCCTTTTCCCGCCACGGCGCTCGAACAGATCGCTTTCGCCCACATGACCGCGCCTCCTCCGAAACTCTCAACACAACCCTCCGGCCTTGCCGTGCGTATGGACGAAGTCATCGCTACAGGGATGGCCAAGGACCAAACTCAGCGCTACCTCACTGCCGAAGACTTAGCGACTGCTGCGCGTACCGCGCTGTCGACTCATATCGCCTCGCCCCCTTCCGCTGTGCCTCCCGGAGAGACCGGCGCGAAAGCAACACCGGCAGCGAGCGCCGAGTTGCCAGGGACCTTCGCACCAGCTTTTTCCATCACAGACCACCTAGCGGGACCGTCCGACACGCTGGCGGCCTCAATCGGCCGAGTCGATACGCCAGACTCGCTCGGGCGAAGCGACATCCAGCACGAAGCCTTTGTCACGCAGCCGGCGTTTCCTCCCGGGTCCGCCGAGTTGCAGCCCTCCACCGGGCGATCATTGGCGAAAGCGGCAATACCCATCACGGCGCTACTGTCCGTGCTGTTGCTTAGCGCTGTCATCTTCGCGGTCACGCAGTTCTTGCGCCCCAATCCGCAGCTTTCGACTTCACCGCCGACCTGGCAGCCCTACGTCGACTACGCCAAGAGTTTTACTGTGACATTGACAAGTCTCAGTTACAAGAATCCGGACATCGGTATCCAGCGCATACTGGACGGATCGACGGGGCAATTTCGCGACGACTTCGCAGCGAAAATCCCAGATTTCAAAAAAACCGTTAGTGAGTCACGGGTCACCACAAATGGAACAGTTCAAGGCGCCGCACTCGACTCAATTAACGGCACGACAGCCACGGTATTGGTCGCCGCGACGGCCGAAGTCACAAACGCCTCGGGAGCGAAAAATGATCCGCGCAACTATCGGTTAGTGATCGCCGTGGCGAAGCTCGGGGATGCCTATAAGGCAGAAAAAGTGGAGTTCGTGCCTTGATCAGACCGCACTCGCGCCACGCTGTATGGTGGCTGATACCTCTCACACTTGCCGCCCTTACCGTCGTTGCTGCTGCGCTCGGAGGCTGGCAGATGCAGCTTAAGAGTCAACCGGCACCAGCAGAACACCCCGCCGATATGCTGGCCGCGACCCAGGCAGCCAAGACCGGAACTGTCAGGATCCTGACTTATTCACCCGACACCCTCGATCGAGACTTCAAGGCCGCAGAGGCGTCACTCACCGGGGACTTCCTTTCGTACTACAGACAATTCAGCGAACAAATTGTCGCCCCAGCCGCGAGAGAAAGAGGGGTAACTACTAGCGCTACGGTTGTCCGAGCCGGTGTCGAGTCACTTAAACACGACAAAGCCACCATTCTTCTCTTCATCAATCAGACAACGACCAGCAACGAAAAACCGGAACCCACGACGACATCGAGCGCTGTTCGAACGAGCCTTACCAACATAGGTGGGAAATGGTTGATCGATACTTTCAATCCGGCGTGAACGGGTTGCGGCTGAGACAGCTTGCTTTGTCATCGCCTAGTGCGCCACGAATGCGCACACGTCCCGCGATGGTCATCGCAACGATTGCAGCGATACTGGTCGCTGCAGCACGAGTTTTGGTGCTTTCGCGCACTCCGCAGACCCGGTCCCCCGGCGGGGGAGTAGTGCAATTGAATAGTGAGCATGCGGACACCGTCATTTGGTGCCAGAGTGCTCAGGCTGATTCATCTGATGAATCAATCGCTTTGCACTCGCTTGAATCGACTGCGGCCAAAAGCGCTTGAGTCTGCTGCGGAAAGTGAGTTGCCAGGGCGTTGTTGACGAACAGTCCGAGCCCGCGCTCGTCGACTTATAAGCACGCTGCGCCGACAGGTTACAAGCGGACTTGTCGGTGTGACGCGTTAGCTTGGGGCAGTGCGTTGGTAGGCCCGACCTGAAAACCCCCTGCAGCTGAGGGTCGAGCCTCGGCTGGCGTCATGGAACAAGAACGACGACCCAGACCAAGTTCGGCTGCGGACCGGCCTGCATGAGTTCCGTGACGACGACACCCATTATCTGGGATGGGTCGCCGCCTTCCCAGATGGTTACGTGATCAACATCCGACGCGACCACAGCGCTACAACAGCGCGCGTGCACTGTACAGGTTGCCGGACGATCAGCGGTCAAACACACACCACGGACCGTGGACCGGACGATATTTGAAAGTTTGCGCCATCCAGTTGACCGAGTCGAACAATGGGCGACCGATCGAGTGCGTGAGCCGATTCCGCCGTGCGGAGCTGCGGCGCTGGGGGATTCCGAGGCGACCATGATTGTGTCGGTCGTCGAAGGCACAATGGTATGCCGTGAAAAAATTGACCGAGTTCCGGGATGACGACGCCGGCTATCTGGCCTGGCTCGCGGCCCACCCCGAGGGTTACGTCATCAACATCGCACGCAGCCACAACGCGACCCAGGCGCGCATGCATCATGCGGGCTGCCAGACGATTTCTGGTCAAAGCCCCGGCGGGAGCACGTGGACGGGGCCGTATGTGAAAGTGTGCGCGGAGCATGTGGCCGACCTCAAGCAGTGGGCGATCGAGATGGCGGGCCGGCCGATCTCCCCGTGCGGGACTTGCCGCCCGATAAGCGCCGGCGTAGAACCGATTTCAAAGCAGCACAGCAAACACGCGGCCGACTCCCCGGCCTACACAACGGATGATGATCGTCCCGCCGCCATTGGCCCGCCGGCCACTCGCAGTGCTGGCGAGAGCCCAAAGATGGTCTCGCTCGTCGCAGTGCCGATGCTCGAACGACCCCCCTCAATCCGCGGACCGGAGACGGGCAAGCCTACGGTCGAGGCATGGGCGGACGACTACATTCGCTTCGAGCACCGACCCGCCTGGCAAGAGCAACTGCGTAACTAAATCCGGAGACGTTGCGGCCAGCTTGTACCGTCGGCTGAACAGGTGCTGCATGCGACCTTCTTCGGCCCAAAGCTTCCCAACGCCGACATCGAAAACCTGGCGCTCTACTACATCGACCCGTTCAGAGTCGCCGGTTGCAACGGCATCCGTTTCGAGCACGGCGAGGGTGTACCGCCAGCACCTGGTGGTTCCAAATATCCGTTCTGTTACCGGTATGCGCTCTCGCCGTGCACAGACCCGTTCGACCACTGGCGGCGAGCACGGACGCTCGCCTCGTTCGACTGGACCGACCTGGGCAAGTTCGCGGGCGAGAAGAAGCTTTCACAGGTGTGGCTGGCGCTAGCGCGCGGCCAGGTCTCGGTAGCCGAGGTGGCGTGCTCCCCCAAGACACCTTTCGCCGTCACAATCCATGTCCGACCACCGAGCGGGCGTCAGCCCGTGCTGGGCAACCTAGTGAAAGGCATTTTCGACGGAGTAATTTCCGCGTTCCAAGCCCATGCCGACACGGCAAACCTGACTGAGGTCGCAGCACGGATCGCAGCAATCCTTCCGGCAGATCCCGAGGAGATCGAGCACCACCTGCTCGATCAACGCCGCGCGGTGCTCGGCGTCGTGCCGCGGCTCGTGTCCAAGTATCGGGGAGGGGTCAAATGGGACCCCGCAGACCACTGGTGCGTGGCTGGCGAATTACTTGCCGCAGATCCAGTAGGTTCGGGCTGGGCCATCAAAGGCGAGGTCATCGAAGTCGCCCGCTGACAACGTCGCCTAGACAAGCACGGATGTCCTCGCAAGCGGATAGGGCTTCACCGGGTGCCGGCAGGAATTTATCGATCTAGCGATCCCCAGCGTGGGAGAGGGCCATTTGGATCAGCGAGCCGACATTATTGGGGAGCTCGCGGCCTAGGCAGCGCGTAGGCACGGACTCGGGTGGTCGTCGTCCTGGTGGCGGTGACGGCATACCAGTTCGCCACGGCGTCGGGACTGATGTCGCGCAGAGTCGTCGTGGCGAAGGCCGGCAGAGTGTTTGTTCAGCAGCCCCCGGTAATGGGCGCGGGTGCGGCTACTGATCGGGCGCTGTTCGAGCCACGCCTGACTGTAGTCCCCGAAGGACGTGGGAGGGCTGTCGGTGTTATCGGTTGTTGCGCCTCTTTCGGGTTGCCGGTTGCGGGGATCTGACGTCTGCCCGGCTGAGCCTATGAGGAGTCTCCGGGGCGCCGTTCTGCGATTCCCTCGATGAGCCCGCACAGCGGGTTTAGTGCTGCGGCTTTGAGTGTTGTTGGCGACGGTTGAAAGTCCGGCCACTCGCAACGGTTGAAAAGTAGGCCACCCAATCAGATTGGATGGGTGATCTCCTTGGAAGACTGGGCGTTGATCCGGCATCTTCATCGCAGCGAGGGTTTGTCGCAGCGGGCCATTGCACGCCAGCTCGGCATCGCGCGTGACACGGTGGCCGGGGCGCTGGCCGGCGATGGTCCACCGAAGTACGAGCGAGCTTCGGCGCCGTCGGCGATCAGCGAGGTGGAGCCGCGGATCCGGGCGTTGCTGTCGGCCTATCCGCAGATGCCGGCGACGGTGCTCGCCGAGCGGGTCGGGTGGACGGGTTCGATCTCCTGGTTCCGCGAGCGGGTCCGAGCGATCCGCCCGGAGCACCTGCTCGCCGATCCGGTTGACCGCCTCGACCATCCTCCGGGGCGAGCGGTTCAGTGCGACCTGTGGTTCCCGGCACCCAGGATCGCGGTCGGGTTCGGCCAGGAGGCGATGCTGCCGGTGCTGGTGATGGTCGCGGCGTTCTCCCGGTTCATCGCCGCAATGATGCTGCCCTCGCGTCAGACGATGGACCTGGTGGCCGGGATGTGGCAGCTACTCTCGGGCAGCTTCACCGCGGCACCCCATGAGTTGTGGTGGGACAACGAGGCCGGGATCGGACGCCGCGGTCGGTTGACCGATCCGGTCACCGCGTTGATGGGCACGCTCGGGTCGCGGCTGGTGCAACTCAAACCCTATGACCCCGAATCCAAGGGGATCGTGGAGCGAGCCAACCGCTATTTGGAGACCTCGTTCCTGCCGGGGCGCAGCTTCACTTCGCCAGCGGACTTCAACACTCAACTGGGCCAATGGCTTCCGACCGCCAACGCCCGTCGGGTGCGGGTCCTCGATGGTCGTCCGGTCGACTTCCTCGACGGCGATCGAGCCCAGATGCTGGCGTTGCCGCCCGTGGCGCCGGTCACCGAGGCGGTGACCTCGGTGCGGCTGGGGCGCGACTACTACGTGCGGGTGGCCGGCAACGACTACTCCGTGGACCCGCATGCGATCGGACAGCTCGTCGAGGTGAGGACCACCTTGAATCAGGTGGTGGTGACCCGAGCGGGGCGCCAGCTGGCGGCTCATGACCGCTGCTGGGCGGTACGACAAACGCTGACCGATCCCACCCACGTCGCGACTGCCGCAGCATTGCGTCGACAGTTCCAAACCGGCCCACCACCGGTGGTCGGTGATTACCTGGTCCGTGATCTGGCCGACTACGACCGCGCGTTCGGTGTCGACTTCACCACGGCAACAGTCACTTCCGACGGGGAGGTGGCGTGATCATGGCCGAGGATCCGATCAAATCCGTCCTGCATTACGCCCAGGCCCTTAAGGCGCCGCGCATCCGCGACGCCGCCGCCCGGCTCGCCGAGCAAGCCCGTGACGCCAACTGGACTCATGAGGAGTATCTGGCGGCGGTGCTTTCCCGGGAGGTCGCGGCCCGGGAAGCCTCCGGTGCGGCGACCCGCATCCGCTCGGCGGGGTTTCCGACGCGCAAGTCGTTGGAAGACTTCAACTTCGATCACCAACCGGCCTTGAACCGGGACATGGTCGCCCACCTAGGCACGGGTGCGTTCCTGGCCAGGTCCCGCAACGTGGTGCTGCTCGGCCCGGGTGTTATCAAAGGTTCGAGAGCCAGATGTCTGCGTTCTGCCTGTTCAGGACGTTGTTGCGATCGATGCGACGTTTAGTGAGGGGTGGATTCCGCGGCGGGCCAGTTCGCGTCGTAGGTCGAGGTTCTCGCCGTGTGCTCGTTCGAGGGCGTCGCGGAGGGCTCGCAGTTGCTGGCGGTGCTGTTTCTTGAGTTCGGCGATCTGGCGGGTCAGGGTGATGACGAGGGTGCTGTCGGTGTTGACGGGCTGGTCGGCAGATGCTTGGCGGTGGGTGCCGCGCAGGTGCTCGATGCGTGTGCGCAGTTCGGGGTGGTTGTAGAGGAAGGCGTGGGAGACGCCTGCTTCGCGTTGCACGGCTTGGAACGTGATCGGGTCGCCGCGTTTGATGAGTCGGCGGATGGCCTGTTCGGCGTCTCGTGTTTTGTTCTGCGACTTGACTTTCGCTGCTTCGGTCAGGGCGGTGATGCGGCGTTGCCGGGAGTCGGTCATGGGCTTCTCCTGCGGTGGGCGGTCAGGTCGAGCGTCAGCGGGATGGGTCCGGTGCTGGTTCGATGACACTGCGCTGTCGCGCCGCCGGGCTTGTCGTCCAGAGCGGCCAGGAGCTTGGTGAGCGCGGAGTGTTCGGCGCGGCGGCGGATGAGCCAGACGTTGTCGTCGGGCATGGGGTGGCCGTGTCGTTGTTCGAATTCTGTTGTGGCCCGGTCGATCAGGTTGGTGGTTTCGCGGAGTTGGCGCTGCAGGACGTCTCGGTGGGTGTGGTCGGTGACGAATACCGAGCAGGTCAGGCAGGCGTTGCCTTTGTCGCAGGATTGCAGCGGTGGCAGCATGCACCATCCGTTGGGCAGGAACCGGTCTGCGCGGCGGAACAGGTGCAGACTGTCGTGGTCGTCGCTGCTGAGTTGGATGCGGGTGCCGTCGGATCGCAGCTTGGCGGTGGCCAGGAATGCCTGCTCGGCGTGTTCGTCGCGGGCGGCGATGTAGTGCATTGTCATGGTGGGGGTGGCGTGCCCGGCGTAGCGCTGTAGGACGTGGATCGGTAGCCCGAGTTCGGCCAGCCGGGTGAGTCGGGTGTGGCGGAATCGGTGGGTGTGGCTCAATCGGACGACCTGGCCTTTGGCGTCGGTGATGTGAACAAGGTCGCTGAGGGTGCGCAGCACCCAGTTGTAGGTGCCCGATGGATAGGGTTTGTCGCCGCGGCGGTTGCCCAGACGCCGGGCAAACAGATATCGCCTGGTGCTGTCGGGGTACTGGGCGTGCAGCCAACGGTGTTGTTCGGCAATGACTTCGGTGACCTCGTAGTCAACGAGGATGGTGTCGGGTGCGACGTCGATCTTGCTTTGTGCGTAGCGGAACCGGGTCAGTGTTTGGTCTTCACCCGCGGCTGTGGTGGTGGTGGGGGCCGCCGAAAGGCAGTCGAAGTCGCAGGTGCGGATTTCGCTGGCTCGTCGTCCGGTGAGGATCTGCAGCAGGATCATCCGCATTGCTTGCGGGTCGTCGAGTCCGTTGGCGGTGATGGTGGTTCCGTCGCCGCGGGTGATGGTCATCTGCTCGGTGCGAGGCAATCCGATCAGCGGCAGCGCGGCGGTGATCTGCGCGAGTGCGTGGTCGTCGATGTAGTTCGCGTCGTTGAAGCCGCGTTGATGCGGTATCCGGGTGACCCGGCCGAACCAGCTGGCCGCGTGAGCGGTAGTGCCCCTGTGCCAGGGCTCGATGCCGAGAATGCGGCGAGCCTCGGCGGGGTTGGCGGCAATGAAGTCCAGGAGGCCGGCCACCGCTCGCAGGTCGTCGTTGATTCCTCGGATGGGCACGGTTCTTCCGAGGTGGCGGGTATCGGATGGGCGGGTGACGCGGTTGGCGGCCACGGCGGTCCACCGTGCGAATGCCGCCGCCTGTTCGACCGCGGTCGTCGGGTCGCCCAGGATCTCGGTGGGATCATCGAAGCTGCCGGTCAGCCAGTTATCGAACCGGCGGAAGCTGCGCATGCGTTCCTGGCTGACGCTGGTCCAGCGCAGCGCCCCGGATTCGAGCATCGTGCCCAGGTGCCACTTCACCGCGGCCCGCAGCCACGGCAGTTGGACGTCTCCGGGCGAGCAGCCGTAGTTAGCGACTGGTTCACGATCGGTCAGTGGGATCCGCGGATCGCAGCGCGGGTGCCAGAAGTCCAGCTGCCACCACGGGCCGTCGTGGCTGGCGGCGATCAGGGCGTGGCGGGCGAAACCGAACAGTGCGTGCACCCGGGCCCGGCCTCGGGGTGAGGGCAGTCGCTTGCCCCTGCTGAGATAGAACCAGCTCTGCAACATCGCGGCGGCGTCGTAATCCATCGCCCGGATCGATGACGGAATATCGCGGCCCGCGCTGACGGCCCGCCGAATCATGTTGGCCAGCTGGGCCATTGCCAACACCGAGACGCGGGTGCCGTCGCTGGCCTGCCAGTGCGCCATCCACGCCAGTTCCGCCGCGAACGGGTCGGGCAGCCCGCTCAGATCCAGATGCGGCCAATCGTTCTCGGTGATCGAGGCCCAGTTGGGGATGCCTGGCCCGACGACGGGGCCGCGCCACTGTGCCGGCAGCTCGTCCCAGAGGCGCCAGATCGGATCGAGGTGTTCGGCACTGTGCAGCCGCAGGTGGCCATGCTCGTCGATCATTCAGCCATCCGCCAGCTGCTGGCGTAGGACGCCCAGTTTGCGGCTGCTCGCAGGGCTTCGTCGTCGCGGACCCAAAATGGTGACGTCGGGTATTGGAACTGTCCGAATGCCCCTACGCTCTGGTCGGGCGCTGGCTGACCTCGGCGGCGTAGGTGGTCCAGTCTCCTGCGGACAGGCGTTGCCAGGCCACGGCGACGTCGGTGTGGATGCCCAGGGTGCGTGCCAAGATCGCGGCGGGGATCTCGGTGGCGAGTTGGAACAGGGCGGTGCTGCGAGCGGGGCCGGGGCGGATTCCGAGTCGGTTGAGTCGATGGGTCAGCTGGCCGGTGCTGATCGGTCGTCCGGGTTGGCCGCCGGGAAGAAGCCAGGGCGAAGGCGATAGAGCGCCGATTGTGGCGTGGCCCTTGCGGTTGGCGACGACGGATCGGGCGATCTCGGCGACGGGCTCGGGGAGATGGATGGGTGCGCGGCCTAGGTGCAGGCTGACCGGGTCGCTGGTGGTGTCGATGTTGGTGACGACCATTCGGCAGATGCTGGCCGGGTTCTGGGCGTAGAGAAGGACGAGTAGGCCAGCGAGGCGGTCTTCGGGTTTGAGGTTGGTGTCGTGCAGGAGGCGTCGCGCGGTGTTCCAGCGGTGCTGTTCATCGAGGGATTGGGTGGGGCCTGTCCATCGGTGCGTCCGGGCTCGGACGCTGGTCAGCTTGCTGTTGTGGGCCCAACGGATGAAGTGCCCGGCTGGATCGCGATATGTCGTGGTGTGGTCGGTCAGCCAGCGATCGAGGTCGGCTTGCCCGCAACTGCTGAGGGTGAGCCCGTTGACGGTGAGCCAGTCCAGGAAAGCGACAGCTCCGTAGGTGCGCTGACGGATGCACGCGAACTGCTGGATGGTGGTCGGGCGGCCGTTGTTGCGTTGCCGCAGTCGACGAACAAGGTGCCAAGTTGTGTAGTGGTGCAACACTTTCCGCAGTTCGGGGTCGGCATGGGCAGCTAGTGTCTGGCTGACGAATCGTTCGATCCGGATCATTTGTTCATCGCGGGCGGGCAGGGCGCCGACGCCGATGAGGACCTCGCGCAGGTGCGCCAGCGGCTGGCTTTGGGGCAGTTCGTCGAGCGCGTCGTGTGTCACATCGCGGCGACCGGCGGCGAGGTCGGCCAGGACCACAGCGACGGGTTTCTTCTTTAGCCATCGTATGGCGGTGATGGGGTGTTCGGCGGTGGCGATGTTGTGCCGTAGCGCTTGCAGACCGGGATGAAGCGATGCCGACGGCGGGCCGAGGATCTCGTTGAGTGAGCTGTTGATCAGGCAACGGCCGCATTGGCCGGGATGGGGGTAGGAGGGGTCGTTGCAGGTTGGGCAGTCGTGCCAGACTTCGCCGGTGGTGCAGTCCTGGCAGCGTGGCTGGGTGCGGGTGCCCGAGATGATGGGTGCGGTCTGTCGGCAAGAACAGCATCGTGCTGTGTGGTGCTGGCAGTCTGGGCACCACGGCCGCCCGGTGATTCGGGATGTGCCGCAAGGTCTTTCTTCACCGCAGATCGAGCAAGTCGTGATCGGCAGGGGCGGGCAGCATCCGCAGATCGGCCCGTCCGGCGTTCGGAGGCTGACCGGGCGTCGTCGACCGCAGTTGAGGCAGATTTCGAGGTTGTCGGGGTCGGTGATCAAGCAGTTCGAACACAACGGCCGACCGTTGCGGTCGCGAGTGGCTGGTTCGCGGTGCGCCCCACAGCGTGCGCATTCCTGGATGCGGCTGTGGGCGATGCAGGTGCGGCAGACCCGCTGCCCATCGAGGGGTTTGTCGACCTTGACGACGCGATGACACCGCGGACACGCCGGTGCCACGATGCCACCGATACCCGCGGCGCGAAGCGCATCGATCAGCGGAACGATCGCGCGCACGGGAGCGAGATAGCCAGCTCCGGTGAGTAATTCGGGTTGCGCTTCTAACGACCAGCCGATCTTTCGTTGGTGTGCCGGCCGGGATGCCAGCGTGCGGACCGCTGTTGCGATCACGTCGCGGTCGGCGGCCGGATCCAGTTGGGCGATCACGTCGTAGATGACCGAGATCGGATCGCGTTCATCGCGATCGGGACATTGCGCGCATCGCGGCCCTCCGGCGCGATCACGGGTGGCCACGCGTTGGCGTTGCCCGCAGGCCGCACATGCAACCGTGCGCAGGCTGCACGACCCGCAATACCAGTCCTGGCCCATCCGCTGCAGAGCCCGCAACTGCTTGTCGCAGTCCGCACAGACCGGCGCCGACACCGACGCACCAGCAGAGCGCAGCGCGATCAATAGATCACCGATCACCCTGGGTGCCGGAGACCTCCCGTCGCGCAACACCGCCGGATGGTCGGCGAGAAAAGCTGCCAGACGCCGCGACTTTGCCCGACCGCCGGCGATCGTGGAGACGATGGCGCGGATCTCTTCGGGAGCAAGCCGATCATCGACCGCCACCACCAGCTCGGTGATGAACTCGACCGGATCGGTCACCGCGCGGCCGTGATCGATGTGGGTCACGGCAGCTCGGCGCCGCGAACGCGTGCCCGCTTGGGCCGCAAACTCCCGATGCCGACTTCAGCTCCCGCGGCTTTCTTCCGCGATGTTCCGGCCGTAGCGGGCGCAACCGGCTCGATCAGGTCATCCAAGGCGCAGTCCAGGATATCGAGCAGCGCCATCAGAACCTTCAGGCTCAGCCGTTCGGGACGATCGACGACCAGCCGGTAGACCTGGCTCGAGGACAAAACGATGCCACGCTCGTGCAGCGGGACGATCAGGTCGGTGGTGGCGAACATTCCGCGCTCAGCCATGACCTTGCGCAAGTGCCATTGATAATCGAGCTTGGCCGACATCAGCTGTCCTTGTCTGCCGGGACGCCCGCATCGAGCGCGGGCGCGAGCGCTCGTTGCAGCATCGTGTTCATGTAGTCGGTGCTGACGTGGGTGTAGATCGCCGTCGAGCTGTCGCATTCGTGCCCAACCTGGGATTGAATAAATCGCCGGTCGACACCATCCTCGGTGAGATGTGTGACGTACGAGTGGCGAATTGAATGCAGCACAAGCGCTTTCGGCAACTTCAACGCGTCACGGTAGGCCACGAACCGAGCGTTGATCTCCACGGACTTGATCCGCCCACCCCGCTCGGTCACCCACAGGGCCGGGTGGTCCTCACAGCCGAACTTCGGCCGGGCATTCTCGACGTAGTCCGCGACCGCCTCCACCGCCCAATCCATCACCGACAACACATTCCGACGCCGCGGTGGCTGGCCCCTCTTGGCCTTGCCGTAACGGACGTTGAGCATCCCGTAGCGCCCGAACTGCGGAGCCCTGGGATTCCGACCGAAATCAACCAGGTCAAGCTTCGCAGTTTCCGTGCGCCGCAAACCCCAGCCGTAGATGACTTTGAAGATTGTCGCGTCGCGATAGGCAGCAAGGGCCCCTTTGCGTTTCACCCGCACAGCGCGCTCGACCTGATCGTCGGCGTAGTCGAGGAACCGCTGGATCTCCGCACGCGTGAACGCCCGGGCCTCCGGGCGGCCCTCATAATCGTTGAGGTGCGCGATCGTATTCCACTCGTGGCAGATCGGCACAGGATGTTTCCCCGGCCCGAACTGTTTCTCGCACAAGGCAACCCACCCGTAACGGGCGTCGCAGAGATACTCTGTGAACAACCGCAGTTCGGTCTGGTAGCCGCGGATCGTCGACGGCGCCAGATGCGCCTCAGCTGTCAACGATTGGGTCCACTCGTCGACGTGGCCGGGCAGCCAGTGCCACGGATACTCGTTGGTGAATTCGACGAACCGGCGCACCAGCCGCTCGCGTGGCGTGACGGTCTCTTCCTGCAGCCCGCGCGCGGTCTGCTGGGCCCGCCAGCCACGCAACATCGCCTCCACCATGGCGTCCTCCGGGCGCAGTTGTACCACCCCGGAGACCAGCTCCAGATGCGCCGCACCGGCCAGATCCGCTCGTCCCACACCTGCCTCCAACCCAGAATCGATGCGACCCTTTGACGCACGGATCGTGCATCAAACGGGTTAGCGACTCAAGCAATGCAGGTGATGCGGCGTGTCGAACTCGCGACGCGGAACCATTCCCGCACCCCGCTCAGCTGGCGACCTGCGCAAACGCGCCCATCTGATGCAATTCCCGAGCTTTGCCGTAGAGATCCAGAGTGGTCTGCACATGAGCGTGACCAAGACGCCGGGAGACCACCCATTCCGGTGTTCCGGCGAGCAACAAGGCGGTGGCATGGGTGTGGCGGAACCAATGCGGCGTCCACCCCGGCGGCCCGATACAGCGCCGTCGCAGCGTGACCACTTTCTCCCGGACCGTCGTCTCCCGCAAGGCGGCCAATAACGGTGGTCGGGACACGTTCACCAGGAGCGGCGACGTATCTGCCACAGCGATGCCCGATTCGGCTGCCCGGCAGGCGATATCGGTGAGATAGTCGGCGAACAGCCGCTCGAGGTCAGCACCGACATAGATTCGTCGCGGTCGCATCATCTTCACCCGCGCCCCGTTGGGATTATCGGCCCGCGGCACGATCTGCACATACGCGGTCTCGCCGCGGCCAAGCACGAACTCGCCGATCCGCAGGCCCAGGGCCTCCCCGAGTCGCATGCCGGTTTCGGCAAGCAGGGCGAACACGAACCGGTCCCGCAGATTTCCTCGCCACGACCCGGACTCGGCATCGAAGACCGCGCAGCCATCCAGGATCGCCTGGATCTGCTCGGGCAGCAGCAACGGTGGTCTATCGCGGCGTCGGCGGTCGCGGCGCACCCGCACCAGCGATGACGCCGCCGGGGCCGACCGCGCATCCAGATGCGCCAACAAGCCCCGGGCCGGACGACGCCGCGGTGTTCCTCCAAGCAGCCGTCCCGCCACCACCACACCGGACACCGCGTCATGCCAGCGGTAGAACGAAATCAACGCTGCAAAGCGGACTTCCAGCGTTGCCGCACTCGGTGCCTGGTCAGACTCAGCCAGCCGGTGCTCAATAGTGCGCCCGTTGCGTTGCCAGGACAGGAACGCCGTGAAAGCCGGGACACCGACATCACACCAGGCGCCGGTCTGCCCGCGCTGCTCCAGGAAGGTCCACCACTGCGCCAACGAGGTCGCATACCCGCGCACCGTGTTCGGCGACCACAGGTGCCGGTGGGCTTCTATCCACTCCTCGACGGGACCGACCGTTGCATAGTCCTCACCCAGCACGGTCCAGGTCCGCTGCCCACCCGAGGGAGACACAGCCACCGGATACGCCATCGTTGCCGTTCCTTCACGTCGAAGAACACCCGCCGATAAATCGGCAACAACGATGACTTGTTCAGTATCAACCCCCTTGTCGCATACATAGATTCGAGCGTGTTGCTACCCGCTGATAACACCGGGAACCGGCAAGACTCACCTCGCCATCGGATTGGCCATCAAAGCCGCCCAGACCGGGCATCGCATCGCGTTCGCCACCGCGGTGGACTGGGTCGCTCGCCTCAAGGCCGCCCACACCGCGGGGCGACTGCCCGTCGAGTTGGCCAAGTTGCGCCGCATCGGCCTTCTCGTCGTCGACGAGGTCGGATACATCCCCTTCGAACAGGACGCCGCGAACTTGTTCTTCCAACTGGTCTCCAGCCGCTACGAACACGCCTCGCTGATTCTGACCTCGAACCTGCCCTTCGCCCGCTGGGGCGACGTGTTCGGAGATCAAGTCGTCGCCGCGGCGATGATCGACCGCATCGTCCACCACGCCGACGTCCTGACCCTCAAAGGCTCCAGCTACCGGCTCAAAGACACCGGAATCGACACCCTGCCCTCCGCCAGAGCCGACAACACGGCACAATAACCACCGACCACGTGGCCTACTTTTCACCGTCGTCTGTGGCCTAGTTTTCGACCGTCGTCAACAGAGTGTTTCACTGCCCGCCGGCCGCAAGGCTCAATGTCGAGCAGGAAACGGATCTAAAGCCGTCACTCGGGGAATGTTCACGTACTGCTTCCTCCACTCGGCCTGCTTCCTCCACTCGGCCTTCGAAGTGAGACATCACTGGCTAGGCCGAACGGCAATGTGCGCTTCGCGCCGCAACGTAGCTGGCGTTAGGGGACACCGGTGTGCCGGCGAAGAGATGGTAAAGCCGTTGCAGCCAAGGCGTATTGGCGCAACAGGACACGGATCTACACCCGCGTCGTCGACAAAGTCGGTACCCGCATCTACCAGGACCAATGGGCCGCCGACAGAGAGAACAACGCCATCTGTGTCGGGGTGACGCTGAAGGTCGTAGCCACTTGACGTTTTGCAGTACGGGATAGCGACCTGGACTAATGTCGATCGATATGAACAGGCGGATCGGAAATCTGCTCGCTCTGGCGCTGGTCATCATCGGCGCCTCCACCCTGGCAATCGCAACGTTTCTGCCATTTCTCGAGCCGCTGGACGCATCCCAGACGGTTGTAAACAACATGTGGATGGAACAGGGTGGCTGGAAGTATCTACTCGGCGCGGTTTTCATCGCGGTGGGCGGCATCCAGGCCTACCGACGCCAAGATCAGTCCTGGCGCATTTCGCTTGTCCTATGTCTCCTGGTTTCGGTTGGAGTCGCAACTTCCGCCGCGGGGGACCACCTGTTGGTTCCACCAGGTACCGGCGGACCAGTGAATAGCGGCGAGCCGGGTGTCACGCAGGCCCGTCTCGGCATGGCTCTGCATGTGGCGGGAATCGGGGTGGTCACGGCCCTCATTGGCTCGGTACTGCTGCGCCTGACTAGGCGGAATCGCTCGGAGGTGGTCGCGGGCGCCGCCTCGGATCAGGCACAGACCAAAGCGTGCGCGGGTTGCTCGCAACCCATGCCGGTCGACGAAAGGAAATGCAAGCGCTGCGGGTATCGCTTCGCGCCCTTCGCCTAGCCCCGACGACTGCTTGGCGAACTCGCCAGTCATAATTTGTTCCTCCGATGCCCTTCGCGGAGTGCCGTTTCCGGCTTCAGCCATGCGTTTCAGCGGCCCTTCTGTCTCGCCCCCGGGCCACGGGATTCCAGAACTGGTTGGACTCAATCAGCGCGAACACGCTGGGTTCATGGGCGGTGGTGCGTTAACTTATTCGTGGTGTGAATGGCTGGGGTTGTCCCTTGACAGGCCTCGCAACTACCTTCTCGTTGAGGGGTGGAAATGATTTCGGGGGGATCATGGTGAGATTTTTCGCGTCGTGCCGCGTCGGATTGGCGTCGTTATGAGTGCTGCACCGCCTCCGACGCCGGCCGGTTGGTATCCCGACCCTGACGGCAGCCCGAACACTCGTTGGTTTGACGGCACTGAATGGACCAACCGCTTTCAGCCACCCCCCGCGCATTTTGCCGCTACGCCGCCAGCGGAACCGGGTCGTGTCACCATTCACTACGGGTTTGTCCTGCTCGCAGTCTTCGCATTCCTCGGCACCGCCATCCCTTGCTTCTTCTGGTTTGGCTCTGCCGCGAGCGTCCCTACTGACCCCAACGCAACTCAATCGGACATCGACGCCTCGAATGCCGCGTCAGGTGTCCTGTCGTTGTTCGGATTTGGTTGGCTGCTCTGGGGCGGAATGTGGACTCTGATCTGGGCTGCGTTCGCAATCAATCACACGCTCAAGGCGCGCCGCAATTGAGTGCCAAGATAGCCGTGGTGCGCGAATTATGTTGAACGACAACACCTTATGACTGGATCAATCCCTTTGGCAGCGACTGGCTGCGAGCCTCGCTGCACGGTAGGGATCAGAAATGATCAGAAGCAATATGGCCTGAGAGCATTCGAACGTAGCGACGGCACACCGTCGTACTTCTCCGCTACTGGACCACCGTCATACTCAAGAAACGGTGGCGGCGGTGATGTCGGGCAGGCGACGATGAGTGGTGTGTACAAGCGAATTCCCGGGGGCAACTCGGGTCCGTCGAAGCCGCGGGTCCTGAAAAGTGCACCTCGACTGGATATGGCAATGGTCCGATCAACCAACAGTTGCAGGTACCGGGTCCTCAAGCTCGCCCGCCAGCCCTACTATCGCTGGCTGGCCAACCCGATCGCCGACGCCTCGGCGACTACGGCGTCGAAGTAGCTACCGGTTCATCTAGATAGCAGCACCATCGAACGCCTGCGACGTCGTTGTCGGCCAGGACCTCCGCCAGCTTCTAGGGGCTGCGCCCGGGTCAGTGCATCACCAGGTGTGTTGCCGGAAGAGCGATCGAAAAGCCTTCTTTGTACGGCTACCGTGTTTCTCGTGAGACGCTCGGTATCCGCCACTGCTCTTACAGCCACATTTCTGCTAGCAAGCTGTAGTGCGCAAACGTCCCCGTCTCTTAACTCGTCGGGCAATGAGGCGCCAGCGGCCACAGCGCCCCAAGGTCCGCGCTCGCAAGTCGTCAAGCAACTGACACTGCCAGCAGGCGCAGAACTCCTTGCCGGTGACAGCGGACACGGCTGGGAAATGTGGAGGTTGTCTCAGTCAGAGTCGGGCGTGCAGTCGTATCTGGAGCCTCAGCTGCCAATCTCACGATCCTACGAAGGTATGGCTTGGTGCAAGACGATCACCAAGCCAAACGAAACGCGGTGGCTGTGGGGGTCGCAGGACAACGGGCTCTCGATCGCCGTCTATAAGGGTGCCTACGGCGACGAGACGCGCGTCTCCATCATGACCGGCCTCGACGGCGGCGCGCTCGCGACCGGATGCGAATAGCGATGCCTCCGCGCGGCCAGGACCCGGTTCGGCCGTCGACGAGCTACCGCGGGTTCGTCAACGCAAGGCGCCGCCCCGTTCACGCCTTGACCGACCTCGAACAATGGGCGACCGATCACGTGCGTGAGCCGATTCCGCCGTGCGGGATGGCCGCCCGGCCAGTTAAGAATTCGTGGATTACCCGAAGGACCACTGGCGCCCGCCAGCTGCCCTTGCGCACTCCACAGACCCGGTCCCCCGGCGGGGGAGTAGCGCAATTGAATGCTGAGCAAAGCGAGCACCGTCATTTGGCGCCAGAGCGCTCAGGCTGATTCATCTGATGAATCAATCGCTTTGTACTCGCTCCAATCGATTGCGGCCAAAAGCGCTCCATACGAGCGCAATACAGACTGCGCAGGTTATCGGCACAGAAGTTAGTGTCGAAATACGTTGCGGTGCTACATGGTAGAGAATACGGCGAGGTTTACTGGTAACCCGCCATACTTGTTCCCGCCGTATTCCTGCCTGACGGTAGCTACGGGCCAGTCGCCAGGGGAGAGGCGGGGGCCGCGGTGGGCGTGAGGGGGACCCGTTTGGTGGTCCAGTCGCTATGCGACTCGGGGTTGGTGGGTCGTGGTCCACTGTAGAGCGAACTCGGATAGGGTGAGCGCGCCGTGGGCGGAATGGGGCCTGTTGGCGTTGTAGTCGCGGCGCGCCAGTCTTCGATGATGACCTGGGCTTCCAGCAGCGAGTCGAAGCGCCAGGAGTTGAGCAGTTCATCGCGTAGCCGGCCGTTAAATGATTCGATCCAGGCGTTCTGCCACGGCGAGCCGGGGTCGATGAAAAGCGAACCGGCACTGTTGAATCGGCACCAATCACTGACGGCGTGTGCCACGAACTCCGGGCCGTTATCGAAGCGCACATAATGCGGCGCTCCTCGCTGCAGGGCCAGGCGATCCAAGACATTGACCACGCCGTCGGCGTCAATCGCGCGATCAACCTCGATCGCGATTGCCTCGCGGGTGAACTCGTCGATCACGTTGAGCATCTTGAGGGTGCGGCCATCAGCGGTGGTGTCGAATTGGAAGTCCATCGCCCAGATTACGTTCGGTCGAATCGGTGACATCGTGCCGACGGCGAGACCGATGCCGGTCAACCGCTTCTTCCTGCGGCGCTGCGGGACTCGCAGGCCCTCCTCACGCCACAGCCGGCGGATGCGCTTGTTGTTGACCGCCCAACCCGCGCGGCGGGCCAACTTCGCGGCCCGTCGCCATCCCCAGCGGGGCCGGTCGGTGGAGAACCGGCGCAGCCAGGCCCGCAACTCGGGCCTCCTCGGTGGTGATCGGCGGCGGCTACAGTCGCATCGTGGACCGGTGGATGCCCACGACCGTGCAGGCGCGACGCTGGGAGACCCCGAACCGCTCGCGCAGCACTGTGGCTGCGCGGGGGTCCGCACGGCCCGTGCGACGGCGGTCACGGTGAGCGCCTAGACCCGCCAGCGTGGCCTACTGCGCTCGCAACGACACAATGACCACGCCGCGGACGCGGCATGCGACTGGCGGAGACCAAAAGGTTCGGGGACAGCGAATATTTGAACGCCGGCTACGTCGAATCGTTCACCTCCCGCATCCGCGGCGAGTGCTTTTGGGGCCCGAAACAGCGACTCGGTGTTCCGTTAGTCCCGGGCGCACCCGGGGTTTCTTGGGCTCCGGCTCCTCGAACTCCAAGTGCGCCAATGGGAGGAACCGGCGCAGTTCCTCCCGTAAAAGCTCTTCGACGATGGCCAGACATCTTTCACCTAGGTGCCCGGCCTCCTGCAACTCTTTAAACGCTGAAATGACCCGTCCGCCCTCCCCGGCGATCGGCCCAGATCAGTTTTAGCACTAGGAGGCGGCCAGCTCTGGGGTGCCGATTGGGCTCGTCGCCGGCGAGCCATTAACTCCGAGTATCAACCACGGCCAGCCCGCCGAAGTAGGGCTTTGACTTGCCGGCGGTTCTGATCGCTGCCTGGTCGGAATTGTTGGGCATGCGAAAGTGAGTCGGTCGTCACGAAGAATTGCCGCTAGGCTCCACTGGCTTCGAATCGATCTGTGCAGCAACGTATTAGAACGTTGCCTAAAATCTGTTGACGACACTTCGTCACCGAACACCGCACTGGTGAAGGCAAGCTCTATCTGTGCGCGATCAAGGACGCGTTCTCGAACCGGATCGTCGGATACTCCATTGATTCCCGGATGAAGTTACAGCGGCCACCACAGCGTTGGCCAGTGCCGTGGCCCGCCGTGGTCAAGCCGCCGGCTGTGTGGTTCACAGCGACCGTGGGCCCAATTTCGTAGCCAGAAATTTGTCCTCGCCCTGGGCCGCTACGAGATGGTTGGCTCCATGGGCCGCGTCGCGGCAGCCGGTGACAACGCGGCCATCGAGAGCTTCTTCAGCCTGCTCCCGAAAAATGTCCTGGACCGCCGCCGCCGGGGCACCCGCGAGCAACTGCGTATCGCGATCGTCACGTGGGACCGCTTATCTGTAACCCGATCGATGGAATGTTTTGTATAGGCAGTTCAGATCGTGTTCGTCATGTAGAAGTCCATAGCGCCAGCCCACTTGCGTGGTGCACATGTAACCCACGGCGACTCCTGGGCCGGCGAACGTCAGGTGAATTGCACCGGGACGATTTCGGTCCGGGCGATCGCGCGATCACGATCGCCCGCCAGCGTCGTCCGACGCGGATCGCTCATGTAGCCGTCCATCGCAGTCTGCGATGCCCATTCGAACAACTGAATCTCCAGCGGTCTGCCGGTCCCGCCCGCTAAGGCTGGATGGCAGCCAAGCGATCGACCGTGGCGGCTCATTCGCCGTGTCCGGGGTATCTGTACAGCCGCTGATAGATCCAAGACTCTGAGCGCTCGAAGCTGCGGCTGATTGACATGGCGGTGATCGTCGGGTCGGCGGCCAGCAGGGCGCGCACCTGGTCGCACCACTGTTGCAGCGGCAGATCATCACCTAGCTGTCGCATCTCATCATCGGTCAGCAGCCGCCCTCGCTTCGCCGACAACGCCGCGCTCCGACGGACCCGAGTCGCGGCCGGCCACTGCGACCTCGGCCGCATCTGTGCGCGCGCGCGATCCGGATTGCGTGACCGGTCCAGGTTCGCGACGTGCTTGTCGCGGTGCAGCTCCCACGCCTGCGACATCTTCTGACGGATCTCGCCGGCAACCAGAACCGCGGTCAGCTCCAAACCGTGGCGTTCGCGATACTGGGCACCGGACAGGCCATGGGTGCGCATCGCGTGAGTCGCCAGATGCAGAAACGCGCGGCCACATTCGTGGCAGACGAGATGGCCGTTGTCGTCGGTGCTGAGCTGGCCGTAGGCGCCGTGGCCATCACGATCTCCGACCCGCATGTCTGATTACTGTAGCCAGGCGCGAACCGCGAGGTTGATCACTTGGCTACCGCAGCCGTCAGAGCGGCACTAGTGGCGGTCTTTGGTGAGGCGGTAGAGCGGGTTTTGCGCCGCGGCGGAACGGGTTTCGGCCCCGGCAGCGTTGACGTACCGCTGGGAGGTCGCCATGGATTCGTGGCCAAGGAGTTTCATGAGGGTGTAGACGCTGATGTTGGTGTTCGCTAGCTCGGTGGCGTAGGTGTGTCGCAGCGCGTGCACCAGGGCCCCCGGATTGCGGTGAGCGTCCGGCCCGGCCAGTTTGAACGCACGCAGGATTCGGTATTGCAATGCCCCGCGGGTGATGCGCTGCCCGTCGACACCGACGAACAGCGGCGCTGTGGTGGGCCAGCGGCGCAGCACCGGAACGTCGCTGCCCTGCCGGCGCCGGCTGGCCGCGGGGAAGCGAGTGCCGCGACTGGCCAGGTAGTCACTCAGAACGTCAATCAGGGCCGCCTCGATCGGGATGGCGCGGTCCTTATTGCCCTTGCCGCGCACGTGGATCACCCCACCGGCCTCGGTGAGGCGGACATCCCCGACGTTGGCGGCGCGCAATTCGCCGGCGCGCAGGCCAGCGAGCAAGATGGTCAGAATAATGGCGCGGTCGCGTTCGGGCCATTGGTTGCGCAGTTTCGCATCGCTGTGGTCTGTGACGGCGTCGACGAGGGCCTTAGCGGCCGCGGCGGGAAGTGCCTTCGGAAGGCTCTTGGCGACCTTCGGTCTGCCCACGAATTGCATCGGGTTGGCCTCGAGCAGCTCAGCGGTAAACAGATAGCTGCACAACGTGTTCCACGTCGACCAGCAGCGCCGGATGGATGCTGGTTCGCGGGAGGCGGCGAACACCGCGAAGGCCTGGCGCATCGTGTCCTTGGTGATCGCGACGCAGTCCAGCGCAGCCAGCTGTTGGGGGCAGCCGGCCAGCACGACGGCGATCGCGTCAAAGTCACACCGATACGCGTCCACGGTGTGCGGGGAGGGTTTGCGGGTGCTTCGGTCGGCCAGAAACGCGCGAAACCATTCGGGCCGCTCGGCGTCGGTGCGGGGTGGCGCACTTGGCGAGCGTGCGTCAGCGGGTGACATAACTCATGCATAATAGCGGTTATCCATGTACTGTGCGCCGCGGCGGCAAGGCTACAGCCGCTCAAAACGAGCCAGCACTGTGATCCGAGGAAGCTCCCTGACGTCATTGGTGCACCCCTGCACCTGTCGGCGAAGAACACCCGTTATGGGTGTCAGTAACATGCATCGCGGCGGGCTCCGTCGGTCACGGTCTTGGCGGCGGCGGATTGGCGTGTGATTTGGGAGGTCAGATGGCGCTTGAGGTCGTACACGGGCCATCCGGCAACATCGAAGCGGCACACGAACTCGCCGACCTTCTCGACCGGGAACTCGATGAAGGCACGATCTACCTCGGATACCCCGTGCTGGCGACAGCCGATGATCGAGTCGAGATCGACGCTCTCCTGGTGTCCGAGGAGCGGGGGCTCATCGCGTACAGATTCGCCGATAGCATACCGACCACCGATGACGACTGGATGCGCCTCGGCGCCGAGCAGGACCGGATCTTCAACGCCCTCGAAAGCCATCTGTCGCGCTACGACACCCTAAGACGGGGCCGCAAGTTCGCCATCGGCATTGTCACGGTCACCGTCTTCGCGGCACCCGTGGGCAACCCGCCGGTTCCGACTGAAGCGGCCTTCCGCAGCTTCGAGGAGCTTCCCGCGTTCATCGGCGAGCAGCAGGGGCTCGACGCGGACCTATATCGCAGTCTGCAGGCGGCCCTGCAGCGGGTCAGCACCATCAGGCCCGCGAAACGCCGAGCGGAGGTCAAGAGCGCCGACAGTCGCGGTGCCGCGATGAAGGTCATCGAGCGGGGCATTGCGAACCTGGACTTCTGGCAGAAGAAGGCGGCGATCGAGACTCCCGCTGGGCCCCAACGCATCCGAGGCCTGGCAGGCTCTGGCAAGACCATCGTTCTGGCACTCAAGGCCGCTCTGCTGCACGCGCAGAACGAGTCGTGGAAGATCGCGGTGACTTTCTGGTCGCAGTCGTTGTATCAGCAGTTCGAAGACCTCATCAAGCGGTTCTCCTTCGCCCATATGGACGATCTGCCCGATCCCGAGCGGCTGGCGATCCTCCATGCGTGGGGTACGCGTTCCCGTGAAGGTCTCTATACGCGCTTGGCTGACGCTCTGGGCGTGCAGCCCGTCAATTTCGGCATGGCCGAACGGAAGTACGGTCGCGACCGGGCTTTCGAAGGGGTGTGCCAGGAACTGCTCGCGGTCGCCGAGACAAGTGACATCGAGCCCTTATTCGACGCGATCCTCATCGACGAGGCCCAGGACCTGCCGCCGAGCTTCTTTCGTCTGCTCTACCTGTTCACGAAGGATCCCAAGCGCGTCGTGTGGGCCTACGACGAACTTCAGAAACTCGACGAGCGCGAGATGGCCAGCCTCGGTGAGCTGTTCGGTACCACGGCAACCGGTGATCCGGTGGTCAACATCACCAACCGAGAGGGCGAACCTCGCCGCGATGTCGTGCTGCCGATCTGCTATCGCAACACCCCCTGGGCACTGGCGACCGCACATTCGATCGGCTTCGGGATCTACCGGCCCGACGGTCTTGTTCAACACTTCGAAGATCCGCAGCTGTGGGAGGAGATTGGGTATCAGCGAGACGCCGGCAGCCTTCAGTTGGGTTCCTACGTCGAACTCTCCCGCTCCGGTCTGAGTTCTCCCGCCTACTTCGTGGAACTGCTGCGCAGCGAGGACGCGGTGATGTTCCGAAGCGATTTCGCCGACGAGCCGTCTCAGGATCGGTGGGTTGCGCAGCAGATCCTCAACGACGTTGGGCCTGCCGAACTCGAGCACGATGACATCCTCATCGTCATCCCGAGCGCGTACACGTCGAAGCGGCGCTACGCCAGGCTCGCGAGCATCCTCGAGGATCACGGGATCCCGAGCCATCTGGTCGGCGTCAACAGCAGCCAGGACATCGTCTTCGTCCGCGGTTCGGTCGCCGTGGCCCACATCTACCGCGCCAAGGGGAACGAGGCCCCGATGGTGTACGTGCTCGATGCTCAGTACGCCGGTGCAGCCTTCAACGAGGTCAGCCGACGCAACACGATCTTCACCGCCATCACCCGCAGCAAGGCCTGGGTTCGGGTGTGTGGTTTCGGGACCACGATGGCCGGCATCGCGGACGAAGTGGAAGCGGTGCGGGCCGCGGACTTCAGACTTAAATTCACCATTCCCACTGCCGAGCAGCTCGCTGAGATGCGCCGAGTGAACGCAGACCTGAACCGCAACGCGCCCGCTTCGCAGATCGTCGCGCTGGAGCAGTTGGCGGAAGCCTTCGAACGAGGCGAGGTGTCGCCGGATCAACTGCCGCCCAAGTTGCTTCGACAACTGTCGAACTACCTCAACCAGCTTCCCGGATTCGATGACAACCGCTAATGCCCTCAGTCGCGGTATCAAGGACCTCCTCAACGGACTCCTCGCCAGGAACTTGATTCTGCTACCCAACGCGGTGATCGTCGTCGACGGTGCGAGGGTGACGTGGCGGTCGCCGGCGCCGGCGGGGAAGTTCGTGGACTTCGTGGATTACCCGACTATCCGTACCTACCGGCGGTGGGCGCAGGCCGGCGAGTACTCCGCGCTTTTGCCCGATGCTGCACTGCTGCAACTGACCTACGACGTGGCTCACGGCGAGATCGCAGGGCATCGCCTCGCCTATGTGCCGTGTCCCTATCGCGTCGACCAGGACTTCCTGCTCACCGAAGCGATCGGTGACGTTCTCGACCTGCACGCCGCCGAACCGCAGGACGACATCACCATGCAGAGTGCGATCCGCCTCGACTTCGATCCCGGCTCGGCAGCAGTTGGCCACCCGACGTCACACCTGACCCTCAACGTCTCGACGTGCCGCATCGCGTGCGAGGCACCCATGGCCGCAGAAGACTTCGTGCGGTTCGTGTTTCGCAACTTCTATAAGGATCAGTACGCGGCCAACGTCGACTTCTTCGAGGCCCTTCCGAAAAGCGACCGTGATAGCACCGTTACCGAGGATGAGCGTTATGAGCCGCACGTGGCGTGGCGCCGGCGTGGATGATCGGGCGATCGACAGTCCGTAACGACACTCGAGTCCAGATCCCTGCAGGGGGAGTGGTTGTCCAAGGGTGACCGGCGTCGTGTACGTATCGGCGTTAACTCGCTTGGGTGTGACAACACACGCGCGATAGGGCGTGGGCGTGGCTGGTCTTGGAACCGACGGCGGTGGGACCGGCGAATGATTCGCATGCCCCGTGTCGTCTCCGCAGTCTTGTCGGTGTCTGCGCTTACCCTGATGGCGCAGGAGCATGTCCGCTGTGCGACGTTCCCATCTCGGAAGGGGGCGAGTTTCGAGGAGCGAGTGAGCATCGAGAAGGTCATCGTCGAGGATTGCCGCGAACATCGCCGTTAGCCCTCCGAGGTCGGATTCGGCGCGCGCTATGTGGCATGCACTGTGCAACTCGGTGAGGTCTGTCTTCTGCCAGTCGAGTCCGGCGCCCCTTTCGGACAAGAGCAGATCGAAGAACTCACGGGTGCAGCGGCCATTTCCCTCGCGGAAGGGATGGGCGAAGTTCACGTAGTCGTACAGGTAGGCGACGGTGGGTGCGAGGTCAGCCTCAGCTTTGAGTTGGTTTAGCCGGTGGGGATCTCGGCGGCGATATGGGTCATCGGCTGGCTGATGCTGCCTGGCGGACAAAAGGATTCGCCACCTTTTTCGATGCCGACGGTCCGCACATCACCGGCCCACACATACACGTCCTGAAAAAGGTGGCGGTGGATCGCTCGCAAATGCGTGAGATCGTAAGTGCGCTCACCCGCAAGTTCGGGGGCCTCACGAAGCTCGATGACACGTGCCTCAACAAGATCGTTCTCAGCGTCGCGAAGCGCTTCCGCCGTTCGGGCGCCCACCCGGTTCCGCAAAATGCTCGTGCCGGGGATGAAGTAGCCCTGCCAGTTCCGTTCAAGATCTTCGGTCTCCCAGGGGTGCGGCACTTCCAGGCCCAGTTACTGCAGGTTGTATCGGCGCCGGACGCGGTCGCGCAGCTCGGCGGCGGTGATGGTTCCGCGGGCATAGGCCACCTGGTCGGCGCGCGTTGCGTTGGTGCTGCGGAAACCCTCTAGTTCAGTGCTGCGGCGGATAGCGCGCACGGCTTTGATACGGCGCTTGGCCTTCTGCAGCTCGGTCACCCGGAACACCACCTTCGCTTAGGTTCTACCAGGATAATCGACGGGGCTGACGTTGAGCGGAAGCGCGAATACGTGGCCTGTAGTTGGCCCTCCTCGCCAAGCCATCGACGGAGTCGTGCGCTGATGCGCCGAGGTTCTTGACTGCTTTCTCCGAAAGAAACTGCCGACGATTCGACCGAAGCCGACACTCAAGATCTCCCTCGCGTCCGAGACTACTCGTCGGGCCTGACATAGTCGGCGGCTATCGGCTTCCTGACGGCCGGCAGCGTCACCGATCCGCCTGTGCGACATTAACGCGCGCTAACGCCAATCGCGTCGGCATCTCCGGGTTGAATAGACACTCAGCACTCGAAGTTCCCGACGGCAGTACCTGGTGCGATCGGGTTGGAGCAGAGGAGTCAGGCCCGTGCCCGAGAGTCGACACCGTTACCTTTACGAGCGCCTGGGCGACCACGACTTCCAGCAGCTCGTTAACGCCCTACTTGCCGCCCAGTTCCCCAACTTCACCCCCATGGCGCTGCGCCAGGCAGACGGCGGCATTGATGGCCAGCGCAAGATCGATCCATCGACATTGTTGATCTACCAAGTCAAATGGTCTGTGGCCGGCTGGGAAAAGAACCCCGTCAGTTGGCTGGACGCCGTCGTGAAGAAGGAGCTGGACAACCTCCGGCGGCTGGCGAAGGAAGGTGTACGCCACTACGTCCTGGTGACGAACGTGCCGAGCACAGCCAAGCCCAGAACTGGCACCTTCGCCCAGCTGAACAAGAAGCTCCACGCGTACGCCAAGGAACTCGGCTTCGAGGAGATGACGTGCTTGTGGCGCGAGGCGCTGAACTCGTGGCTCGACAACTCCGAGGACTCGATCAAGTGGGCCTACGCCGACATGCTCGCCGGCTGGGATCTCATCCGATTCCTGGTGGCCGAGCAAGTCGGAGCGACCAAGAACCAGGCAGACCGCAAGCTGATCCGACAGGTCGCCGCGTCGCAATGGGATGACGACCAGCGGGTCAAGTTCAGCCAGGCTGACGTGGACCGGAAGCGGATGGTGGACCTCTTCGTCGACGTCACCGCGGAGCTGGTTCACTCCACAGAGAGAACCCAAGTGCGATCGCTTTCCTCGAGCGACCTTGGTGGCGCTGCGCATCACCTGCTGCAAACGCCGGCGCCCTTCACCCTGGTGCGGGGTGCTCCTGGGCAAGGCAAGTCCACCCTCAGCCAGTACATCTGCCAGGTGCACCGCGGCGCGTTCATGCCCGCGTCGGAGCGGCCCAAAACGCTACCCGTGCTGGCGAAACCGCGGTTCCCGATCAGGTTGGACTTGAGTGACTACGCGTTGTGGCTTACCGGCAACGACGTGTGGGACCACTCTGACAACCGCCAGCCGCGGAAAGAGAAGGCGCGCAAGGGCGAGAAGGCAACCATCGAGTGCTTCCTCGCCGACCTGATGACGCACGAGAGCGGTGGCATCACCGCTACTGCCGACACCGTACAGAGCATTTTCGATCGGGTTCCCAGTTTCGTCGTGCTCGACGGACTGGATGAGGTCGGAAGCGCCAGCATCCGGCGTCGGGTCGTCAACGAGATCAACGCATTTGCCGGCCGGGGGAAGACGTACACCGAACCGCTCAAGGTGGTCGTCACCACGCGCCCCAGTGCGGGTGAGCTTCCGGAGCCGGCGGCGGACAAGTTCGAGATCATCGCGCTCAACCAGCTGACCGGCGAGCAGCGGGCCGACTACTTGCGCAAGTGGTGCGCCGTCCGGGGGATCCGGAGCAAGGACGGCCGCGCGCTGAGGAGAAGCTTCAACGACAAGAGTCGCGAGCCATACATCCACGAACTCGCTGGCAACCCAATGCAGCTGACGATTCTGCTCGACCTCCTCCATCGGCAGGGAGCAGCCACACCCGCGCAGCGGACCGACCTCTACGACACCTACGTCGACCTCCTCCTCGCGCGCGAGGCGAACAAGCACCCCGAAGCCGTTCGTAATCACAAGGAGGAACTCCTCGAGATCATCCCGTTCCTCGGCTGGTACCTACATGCGCACACCGAGGAGTCGCAGATCGACGGCCGCATGAGCATCGGCAACTTGAAGGCGGCGATGCGCCACTTCCAGCGCACCTACGGCAACCAAGAGTCGATCGTGGACGAGCTTTTCGTGGGCATCAGCGACCGGCTGTGGGCCCTGACCAGCCAGGTGGATGGAACCTACGAGTTCGAGGTTCTCTCACTCCGTGAGTACTTCGCCGCGCGATTTCTGTACCGCAACGCCGGTGAAGACAACCCGCACTTCGACAACACCACCGTGCTTCGGGAGCTCCTCCGCCGCCCGTACTGGCTGAACACCGCCAGGTTCTACGGCGGCAACGCGAAGGGCAGCGATGTCTATGTCCTGGCCGCCGGGATCGAGCGGGAACTGGCAGAGACATCGGCATCCGCGTCTTACCTCGCCGCGTGGGCGCTCCTCGCCGACGGCGTTTTCCAACGTCGGCCGCACGAGGCGCGCAAGGTGCTGACGGCACTCTGCTCCGACGTGGGGACCGCGATCCTGTTGTCTGCGTTCGACCGACGCGACATCGTGGCCCTGCCCGAGCTCCCCAACCCCACTGACGGCGGTGCCGATCCGACCTGGACCCGCCTGACGACGACGATTGCAAAAGACCCGTGTGACAGCGCCAACCCGCGGCGTGTGCGAGTGCTTCGAGAACTGCTCAACCAGCGCAGCGAGTTCTCGGCATGGTGGTACGACCAGCTCACCAGAGCGATCGGCACGGAGCAGCAGAACGCGTGGCTCGCGATCGGAGCTTTCTGCGAAGCCGGTGCCGGGATCACCGCGGCCTTCGAGAACATTGACCTGTCCGATGGCGCCGCTGAACTCGTCCTCAGCACGGGGCTCTGCCCAGAACCAGGGAGTTCGTTCGAAGCGGCGCTGCTCAGTGCGGTGCTGAACGGCGAGTGCCCGCGCGTCACCTCGATCTGCTCCATGCCCGCGCAAGTCGCTGCGGGTCTCGCGCCCGGGGAGTTCCTGACCAGTTCGACAACAGGGTTCATCTCCGGCGACGATCGAGCGAAGCGTCGGCGTTCTGATGCGATAAACCAGCTCAGGAGCGCCCGTTCGCCGTGGGAAAAGGTCGCCAAGAAGCGCGCGTTCAAGTCCGGCTACAAGAGCAGTACGTTCCCGTGGGCGGACACCGCAGCGGCAGTCCATGAGCAGGTCGGACGCTGCTGGATTGCCTCGGAGATCGCGATCATCGGCGCAGGCTCGCCGTTTGGGCTCGCGTACAGCAAGCGCGCGGGCGCAACAGCATTCGGGTCCACTGGTCACCCGTCCGAACTCCTTGCTCAGACACGAGCCAATAGCGGCAATGCCAGCTGGTGGCGCGAGCAGCTGGACACCCTCGACGATGACCTCGGCCGAGCGGAGTGGGCTTTGGCGCTGTGGTGCGTCGCGTCCGGATCGGTCGTATCCGAGCTTCTGCCCGAGCTCACGGACGTTCTTGCACAGCTCCCGAACTCGCGGCGGCGGACGACCATGCGCGCCGCGGAGCAGATTGCGCACTTCGGCTGGCTGACGAAGCGCCCGGTCACCGGCGACACCACCGACGCCGAATTGGCCGCACTCAATCGCCTCCGCGTGCTGGCACCACAGACCAGGACAGGGGAGAGTTCAAGCACGGGTAGTCAGACGACTGCGCCTTCGCTGCTCAGCGTCGCCCGCTCAGAAGGGTGGCTCAAGGTCGACACGGCGGCTGCCTACCGCTGATCGAGATAGCAACCCACGCCGTACCTAACGTCCGTGGTCAGTACACCTAGTCTTCGACGTGGTCGCAGAAGCCCAGCAGCTCCGAAATCCGTCACAACCGTTGGCGGCGAGGCGCTTTCAATCAACGCAGCCTGGCACGGGTGGGCAAGGGTCATTCGGGAGAATTGCTCGACGCAATACGGGTGTCGTCTCAGTCATGTTGTCGTTCGCGACCTGCGATGGTGCCACGTTCACTGAAATAGCCTCGGTGCCGGTCGTTTTCAGTGACGGTGTCATTTCCGTGACCGTGCGAAGGGCGGTGGTTACTTCCAGTGGCGGATGGCTGGATGCCAGCTGCCGTTGGCAGTTGCTGCCAGGATGGGAGTGGTGAAGGCTCGTAGGAGTGCCATCGCCTCATCGAGGCGGCTCAGGCTTCGGGGGCGTAGTGGTGTGGCGAGACGGTTGTAACCGCTGACCCATTGCGGGCCGGGGGCGGGCAGGTCGGCGGGAATGGTGATGCCGCGGCGGATCTGTTCTACGGTGAGCGCTGCTGTCACGGTGTCCGCGGCCAGTTCAGCGCCGATACGTTCGTCGACGATGATCATCAGGTCGACCAAGTCATGGAAGCGTGTGGACGGTAGCTTTCCGGCGCCGTGGGTTTCATACATTGCGCAGATCTTGTCGGCGACCTGGTGGGCGAGCGGGATGGCGAGAAACGCCGGGAGGTCGCCAACGTCGTCGACAGTGATGACCGGATCGGGCCGCACGATATCGACGGTCGCGAACCTGGGCCTTCGCGTGATGTCGACGGGGAAGGTATCAATGACGGTAACACCCAGTCGTGCAGTGATTTTCAGTGTGAGGTGGTCGTCGTCGCGGGATGGCGTTGCGGCGACGTCGAAAGCGAACGGGTCCGGCGCGGGGACGGCACTGACGAGCTCCGCGAGCTCGCTGGCTACGGCAGACAGGGTGTGCGAGTAGGCGAAGTCGACATCGCGGGAGTGGCGCGCACCCGGGATACGAGCCAGCAGTGCTGAGCCGCCTAGAAGTACCCATGCGGGGTTCGGAGCGGTGTAGATGCGGGCCAGGAAGCGCTGAGTCAGGTAGTGGCGGCGCAACTCGTTGACGGGCCGGCCCGATGCGTTGGCTGCCGCCTTGAGTCGTGTTTCAACGGCCGCGTGAAACGCTGCCGGCGTCGCGTATCGCGGAGTCACGCTGTGCCCGGCTGTCGACGGAGCCCGTAGAAGTCGGTCGCGCCCATGAGTTCCTGGTCGACGAGAACCTGGTCGGCGGCTCGCCGGAAAGCGGTGCCGCCGAGGTACCGCGATGCCGCGGTGTTGAGTTGATCTGTCAGCCAGGTGTCGTCGGGGTCGTCGAATTGTGCCGCTGCAGCAATGGTTTTGGACAGGCCGGTCTGAGCGAGCAATGTCTTAACCAGCGTGCGACCGTTGCCAAGCGGGGCGCCGTATTCATGGGCGTAGGGCCGCAGCACCGCTGCAGCATCGAGGTAGGTGATCTTGGCGTGCAGGATCGCATCCCGCAACACACTGCCGAGGTGCCCTCCGTCGGTGGTGGCCGCCGCCAGATCAGCCAGAGTGACGCCGACAGTGGTGGTCGGCAGGCCACCAATCACCTGCCAGTCCGACCGGTCGAGGGCCCGCTTGTAGATACGGGTGTCAGGATCACGCGTGCGCTTGCCGGCGGTCAACGTGAATTCGTTGAGGTCGGCATCGAGATCTCCGAGCTGATGCACACGCGCTGCCGAACGGTGAGATACCACTCCGACCGGGTCAGATCGTTCGAGACGTTCGGCGGCGGTGGCCGCCGGGTCGAGGGCCAGCCAGCTCACTTTGAGCTCGGTGAAGGGGTCGGGGGGCACGCCGGCGAGGCGGTAGACGCCGTGGTGAAGGCGGTGCAGGATGCCGCTGCGGGCCATCCGGGTCAGCTGTTGATGGGTAAGCCCGACATGACGGGCTTGGGCGGCGGTGACCAGACCCCACTGCCCAGCGGCAATATCCGCGAGCTGAAGGTACCGTTCCGTTGCCGCCATGACACGATACTACATACTGATGCCATGTATTGGATGAAATGATGTCAGTATTGTGCAGTGTCGGGACTAGCTGGGTGCAACCAGGTCGCGAACCTCTCGGCGCGTGCTCATTCGCGCTCGTCGGCGTCGCGCCTTCATCGAACCAGGCAGCGAGCGCGTCAAATAGTTTCTCGCCGGCGGCGATGTTTTTATCAGAATTCTGAAGGAGAGAGGCGGCGTAGAGATCATCGTCATATTTCATGCATAATATCAGTTATGCATGTCAGGGTCAGACGCCGCTAGTTGGGTAAACCTGACCGAAAGTCCAACTTCCACCACGCGCGCGGATTCGCCATTCGATCCCGTCTAAGCAATCGGTGCAGATCCCTGGCGAACCGTGCTCGACTAGAGAACGCCGCCAATCAACGCCAGGCCGACAACTAAGGCGACCACGATCAGCACAAGCACAAAAACGACGCCGATAATGGTGACTACACCCGGTTTGTGCTCTGGCTGAGCGTTCACCAGCTGCCGCTTCGCGACGCGCGCTGAGGCCGGTCGTTTGCCGACTGGCGCTATGGCGGGTCGTTTGCCGACAGGTGCTGCAGCGGGTGGCTTTGCGACAGTCGCTGCGGCAGGCTGCTTCGGGCTGCCGGATGGGCGCTGCATGCCCTCGGGTGCGCCGTCCGCGGCACCGGCTTTGGCTGCCTTGCTGTTAGCCGCGGCGGCAGCCGTAGCTCTCAATGATGACTGTCGACGTGGTTGTTTTTTCGGTGTTACGGGCGGCTTTGCTGCCTGCGTCGGCGCAGACCCCGAGTAGGTCGAAGCGGCTGCGCGTGCGGCGTTTGCGAGGTCCTTCGCTGTTTGGAACCGCTCGTCTGGATCTTTGGCCATGCCCCGGGCCACTACTGCGTCCATTGATGCGGGCACCGTCGGTTGCAACATGGAAGGCCGTGGTGGCGGCTCGGAAACATGTGCGGCGATTTGTCGCTCTACGCTGCTCGCGGGAAACGGTTGCTTGCCGGTTAAACACTCATGTAACACGCAGGCCAGGGCGTATACATCAGCGCGGGAATCGTTCTGGTCCCTGGAGAATCGCTCGGGGGCCATATACGCCCAAGTGCCGATCACTCCGCTCGTTCCGGTCAGGCTTGTTTGACCGACCGCGCGGGCGATCCCGAAATCGATCAGGTAGGCGAAGTCTTCATCGTCGATTAAGATGTTGGAGGGTTTGACGTCACGATGCACCAAACCAATCTTGTGCGCGGCATGCAGCGCTGAAGCGATTTGCTCGACGATCGACGTGGCCCGATTGAGGTTTAGCGGGCCTTCGGCGACGATCTGGTGTAGATCGCGACCCTCAATCAGGCGCATATCGACGTAAAGCCTGTTGTTGATTTCCCCATAGTGGTGAATGGGTACTACGTGCGGATTAGCTAGCCCGGCCGCGGCGAACGCTTCACGGCGAAACCGCTGGGCGAATTGTGGGTCGTCGGCGAGATGGGTTGGCAGTACTTTGATCGCAACGACACGCTGGGTGTCGGTGTCGAAGGCGCGCCATACCTCTCCCATGCCACCCCGGCCGAGCATGCTCAGTAAGCGGTAGCGACCGAACGGTGTCCCCTCAGACTCCGTATGCACTGAAGCGCCCCCTGGCAGCCCTAAAAAGAATCTTTCGACTCCTCGACGGTAGGCCGTTATGCGGTTCAAAAACTAGCACCGATGGGGGCTGGCACCGTCACCGCCCGGGGCTCGCCACTTGGGTCCGGCCTCGTCATCGCCACGGACATTGACCTGGCCCCGGCCATGCGCCACGAAGAGCGGTCACAGCGGAATCCTGTGGGTTCCGGGGCGCCTCCGGATTGAATCCCCCAGCGGGTAAGTACGCGGCCCTCTCTGCCAACCTGGGTTGAGGCACTCGCCCCCGACAATTAGTGACCTGTGGGCGGGGATGGGAGAGACTCCCCAAAATGACAAGCAAGGTGACGACGATGGTCTGCGCGGCCGGGATGGAAGATCCTGTTCGGGTGGCTGACGATGCAACGCGACGTCCTGATCCGGAGGTGCCCGAACGCGCTCGGCGACGGACGCTCACCGCGAAGTACAAGCGGGAGGTCCTGGCTGACTACGACGCGGCACCCGACGGCGAGAAAGGCGCCCCGGGCGCACCTGGTGCTGGGCTCCACGACTTTGCTGGCCACGCTAATGGGGCGCAGTTTCCCAGAACGTTGGACTCAGCTGAATCGGCGTCGTTGGGTTGCCGGTACCGGAACAAGCTGCAGATCCGCAACACGTAGACCGTCGTACAGCAGCGAGTACAGCAAGGCGGTCGATTCCGGGGGACCACCAACCGGGTCCCCCTCAGGGTGGTCTCCTTTCGGTGTTGGGTGTCTTTCATGCGATAGGACTGGCCCGCCCACTCGTTATTTTCACCTTCACCTTGCGCTGCTGAGCCATGAGGTCTTCAAGCTGGTGCTCTGCCTCCTGTGGTCTGGCATAGGCGAACTAAAGGGACGTTCGGCCGTTCCTCAATTAGGTCGACGAGTTTCTCGTAGCGGCGTACGTCATTGCCGAGTTCGCGGATGACGAACTCTCCTTCCTCGGACGGGAGAGAGAACGTCAGAGGGACAGTCCCGGCTGGACCGAAGTCTCGGATCCGGCGGGGCCCCCACCTTTGGGCAGACCGGTCGGAGGGATCTCGATGCATACGGACAATGGGGCGAAGTGCAGACAAGCTTGGGCCGAGGCGGAAGGAGTCGGTCGAGTAGACCAGCTCGCTGGCCGCGATTTCCTCGAGCCATTTGGCGCTGGCCGCATCGGCGGACTCGGGCAGCGGGGCTATCGTTCCGCGGCCGAAGAGACACGCTTCGAGGCCCTCGAAGCCCCGCACACCATCGCGGCGTGCATATTCCACGCGACCAATTAGGTCGTCTTCCGAGAGAATTGCCGATGTCTGCGCCGCGATGCTTTGGGCTCTCTCGCGGGCCTCGGTGCGCGACATCGTTTCGATACCGTTCGACGAGCGCAAGCTCACGTGGGCCCAGTTGGTGGCCGCGGGAAGAGTTGACAGGTGGTTCTGCTGCCAACTCATGGGAGACGGTGTCGCTGCCATCGCGGCGTGTCACGGCGCGTAAGAGATCCAGTCGGGCAAGGACGGTCCCGTCGAAGTGTTCACGTATCTGTGCGATAGCGCCTGGTGGGACGTCGGGTCGCGCCAAGTACTAAGCGACATGCCCGGCCAGCCTGTCCGATGATGCGTTGCAGACGTAATAGCCCGCCTCTCCCTGAGGCACTTTCTCGACGGATCTCTCCAGCCTGCCGTCCCGCCATAGCAGCGTCCAGGCCTGCGCGTCGGTCACCTCGCGTCGGGTCAGCAGTGCCGTCCATGCTCGGAGCATTGGAGTAACTGAATCGAGGGCCCAACCCACGACGTTGGGCGGGATCTCGATGCGCGCGCGGGCTATCGCCAGCTGGAGATAATCCATTCGCTGAGAATGGCAGGCGTGATCCTTGTTTACTTGTGGTGAGCCACAGCCTTGCCGGCGCGGCGGTATGTTGCAGGGTGACCATCAAGGTGTACGACGGGGGAACAGTGGACAAGGCCACAATTCTCGAGCGCGTTTGCGCGGCCCTAGAAGGCGACTCTCTCGCAGCGGGTCGCGAAATTCTTCGGGCAGAGTATCGATTCGTTGCTGTCGACAAAGTGAATCGTCGATATAGCGAGCGGCAGTGCCTTCGGATATTTTTCCGAGACGGCTTCACCGACCGCTATTCCGGCGCCCGGCTGGTTCACCCGGGTGCACTTCGGGCGCTTTCGCTCGCTCTGCCAGACGATTTTCCTGCCCATCCGAACTGGGCGATGTCTCAAACCCATATTGCCTTCTGGGAGCTCTTTCCCTCGATTGACCACGTTGTCCCGGTCTCGCGACGTGGCGTCGATAACGACACGAACTGGGTGACGACGTCGATGCTGCGGAACTCCGCAAAGGCGCATTGGACCTTAGAGGAGCTGAACTGGACGCTGCGGAAACCTTGTGGCGACTGCACCGAATGGGACGGCCTAACCGGATGGTTCGTCCGCTACGTCGACCGCAACCCGGAAATCGGTGCCAACGATTACATCCGCCGATGGCTGGCTGCGACGAAAGCGGTGCTAGCAGAGCGCAGGCAGATAGCCTTGTCGACGGAAGCCGAAAACTGATGGGCGAGGTATGGAGGGCGCACGACACGGTGACCGACCGCGTCGTAGCCACCAAGACCCCGCCCGCTCACTACTCGGACCACGCCACGTTTCAGCAGCGGTTCCGCCGCGCATGTCATGCCTCATCAGGTTGACAGGTTCCGCCAAGCTCGAAGTGTGAAGCACACGTGCGGGTTCGTTTATCCCCCGGCGGGGGAGTAGGAGCACCGTCGAACCGCTCGACCCGGCAACCCGGCACAGCGGCGTTTGCCGGTAACCCGCCATATTCGATTCCGTCGGATTCCTTCCATGCACCGCAGTGCATCACTCAAGGCGCGGCGGGGGAGACGCACTGATTGCCGGAGTGCTGCAGCCGGATTAACCGGAAAGTCCCTGCAGAGGTTTCAAGGCAGGTTAATTTTGCTGAAGCGTGCAATGGGCGTGGTGCATCAGCGTTCCCTCGGTTCGGTCGATTCGAGCGACGACTCCCACTACACCGGGGTGCTGTTACTCGTCGCGCTACCGTCAATAGGTTTGATATGGCCTCGCCAGCGGTTGCCAACATCACCCCTTGCGGCGCAGTGATCTACCGCCGTGGCACGCCGAGAGCCTGCCGGCGACCATAGGGGCGAGTTCGTGCTCCCCGTTGCCACGGTCTGCCCCTGGCCTAGATGCCGCTGAGCAGGTTCATCACCATTCGGCTGTTCTTCACGATGTGGTCGCTCAACGGCAGTATCGGCGCGCCATAGCTGAGTAGGTAGAGCTGCAAAGACGCCATGCCGTATTTCGAAGCTCCGGTGCGCCATTTCGCGATCAAATCCATCATGTCGGGGTTCTTACCGCCCTTCGCCCCGATGTCGGCCATACCCTCCAGCAGTTGGAGGTCTGACAGCGGAACGATGCCGGCGGCGTACACCTGCGGCTGAAGATGCTTGAACGCCTTGATACTTCGGATATTGATGTCGAACTGAGCCAACAGTCCGTTGGTAACGCCGGCATCGGGCACGATCACCAGTGGGGCGTACATCGTTTTGTTGTCGACCTTTTGGCCTTTCCAGCCGCCGTGCTTCTGGACGAGGTCGATGGTGGACAGCAGCTGACTGTACTTGCCTTGGTCGGTGTCCATGAATATCTTCTCGACGTCGGCGCTGTAGGCTTCCCAACTCGCCAGCCCTTGTGCTGCATCCTCTTTCACCGCGTGGTTAGTCGCGTCGATCACTACGCAGTGATCCTTGCCGAGAATAATCCAGTCGCAAACCGACGGCTTTTCGCCCTTCTTCTGCGTCCATGCGGTCTGCAGGTCGGGCTCGTCGGCAATCGCGAGTAGATGAGGGCACTTGTCGACGATGCGGTGGAGTATCACGCCGACGAACTGTTCGAAGGCGTCGTTCATCGCGGACTTGAACCGATTTCGGGCCGATCCCGAGAGGCTGGCCCACGCTTCGAAGTAGAGCTGGCCGCCGCAGAGGCGGTCGAGGGCCCACTGATGGCGGATTGTGACGAATGTGTTGTCGTCAACGGCGAGGAACGGGTACCGCGTGAGGGTGTATCGCTGGTGGCCGATTTCCCCGGAGTTGCGATCCTCCTGCAGCTTGGCCTTGAAATCGTCCAGCTTGAGCGCCATGTTAGCGAGGAGATAGTCGATCGCCGCCTCGGAGGCGCCGTCGGCGAGCAGTTCATCGCAGGTGAACCGAACCTGTTGATTCGTGGTACTGCGCTCGATAATGCGGTGCCCCAGCCGCATGACGTCGATCAGCTCGACGTCGGTGGCGATCTTGAAGGCTTCGGCGGGCGTCGCGCCCAGACCTGTGGTCTTGGATCTCGGTGCCCACTCGGTGAACCACAGGTCGTAAGTGTTTGAAAGTACGATCTCGAGCCTCAGTGGCGAGTTGAAGAGTGCCGAGGCGATTTCGCCTTGGATGAGCGGTTTCGTGTATTCGTGCATCTCTTCGAGGCCCATCTTCGGCAGCTTGTGCTGAAGTTTCGCAATTTCATCCGCGGTGGGCACGTCGCCCGCGAACTCAGAGTTGAGATTCTGCTCCGTCGTGATCGACAGCAGCAGGTGTATCAGCGTGTCGCGATCGATCGCCGGCGCTGCGTGATCCGCCGACGCGTACTCGATGATCTCGCGCTGCAGCTGTGCCATTGCACGGGGCGAGATGAGCATGTCGCCGTAGGTGATGATTCGGTTGAGAACCTTCTCGCACAGGCCACCCTCGCGACCGAAGGCGAGGAAGTCGCCCTCTACGTCACGCACGCCCCGGGTGGTCGAGTAGGCCACGTCCCATTGCGTCTGCACCCGCGCGACGGTTTCGAGGGCGTCGTACAGGCTGGCGCCGCCGAGCAGCTCGCGACGCCCCTCGTATGGCAGCGGGTCCAGCCCGAACAGGCCGCAGACGATCAGCTGCGGTTGTGAATTCAGGAACGACATGACCTTCGAGATCGGATCATCGGACGGCGAAACCCCAGACAAGCCGAACTGCGGCATGTTTGCTGGCGGCGGCCATGGCGGCTGATTTGCCGTCGCCTTTGGGTTGGCCTTCCCACACTTCAATTGGGCGGCTTTTTGGTCGCGCTTCTCGGCCCGCTCCTTCCGGATCCGGGCGCCTTTACCCATCGGTGGCAATACCGCTCTCGTTCGAGGAGCTCGTCGAATAGGCGGGTCGAGCGTCCTGTTCGCGGATTGATCGGCGCAGGGCGACGGGCAACGTCAGCTCGGCGTCGATGTCTCTGCGGGTCTGCATGCAATCCAGGGTAGAAGTGCCGTCCGACATTTGGCTTTTGAGTGGGTGCGCGGGCGGGCCGAACGTCCGACCGGGACACGTGGTAACGCCTGATTGTTGAGCGGTCCGCCCGCAGGCTCGGTGTCTGGTCGAGCGGTGTCCTTGTTCGGGAACTTGCAGCCCCTCCTGGTGGGGTGGACTCCTGCTTAGCATTGTTCCAAACATTGGGCGCGCCAGGTCCGCAGCGGCGCAAAACGAGCCCGCGAGGGGGATGAAACAACCACCGTCGCGCAGGCAACTCAGCCTGTAGCCTCCACGCAGAGGCGTCCCTTATCGTTGTGTTGTGTCTTGGAAGGTGCTTGTAGGCGGCCTAGTGGTTCCTGCCGTCGTTTGCGGCCTGGCCGCGTGTGTCGACCACAGCAACCAAACCGAGAGCAGCGACACGAAGACGGTCACGGTGACCGCATCTACGGCCGCGCCCATCGCGCTGCAGCCGGGTAGCTGGGACTACCTTCAGAGCCACTACAGCGGGTATCTCTCGCTCACATGCGACCCCCAGCAACCTACGGGCGGCAATTACAGCGCATGTATCGGCCTGCAAAATGCAAAACTCGAGGATTTTCGGCACGATGTAACAGCGTTGCCGCAAAGCGAATCCAAAACTGATTTATTAACCGCAACTGTCCTGTACAGCGCTACATACCAGAATTATGCAAACACCATGTGTCTCGCAATGGATCCCACTCAGCCCCCATGCTTCGAGATAGCCCAATCACTTCGAAATGCCTTTACCTTGATTGCAGGCATTGTCAACCGCGTAGCCGCGAAGTAGCGTTTCGATAATTTGGGGCCGAAGGCGACGCACTGGTTCCCGTCACTACCCGGGGCGTATGCACCCAGGCGACCAACATCCCCCTGAAGAACAGCTTCGGTTTGGTAAGTGTCAATCAAGATCGCACCGTCATCCAACTGAGGTGAGCCCGCTGTAATGGTCCAGTCGTTGTGGGACTCTGTTGCCCGGTCTGCGGGCAAGGAAGAATCAACGTCGACATGGCCCATGCCGCCAGCGCCTAACAGTCTGATAATCGTGTAGCCAGCGAATACATCGCCCCCATCGGCCGCCTGGCCGGTCCGATGAGCATTGAGGAAGGCGTCGCACCGTGCCCACACCCCGCGAGATCGTCCGACTGCACTTTCCGTGGGACGTCCCTGTCAATCTGCAGGACCACCCCGTCTACCTCTTGATGCGCCTACACGGCGACTACATGGCGACCGGAGGCCGGGACATGCCCGTCGACGACGTCGCCGCGGTGCACGAGTTCCACGCTCAACTGCGTGAGCACGATTGGGTTGTCGAATACGACCCCAACATCACCGCCCCTGATGGGATCGACGAACGGCCCGGCTTCATTTACCGGACCCGCACCATCGAGGATGACGACCTGATCATCCGCGACAACGGGCACACCGTGATCACCGACGAAGGCGAACTCATCTGGCGCTATCCGCCTGACCTCGAGTGCTGACCCGGCGGATGGTCACGTGTGGCAGTTAAGAATTCGTGGATTGCGCAGAGGACCACTGGCGCCAGCCCGCTGCCGTTGCGCACTCTGCAGGGCCGGTCGCCCCGCGAGGGAGTAGTGCAATTGAATACTTAGCAAGCGAACACCGTGATTTGGTGCCGGAGCGCTCAGGCTGATTCATCTGATGAATTAATCGCACTGCAGTCGCCCCAATCGGCTGTGTCGAAAAGCACGAACTGCGAAAGTTATCGGTATGGACGGTGATACCGAAATACACTGTGGCACAACACGTACGACGAAGCCACTGCGTTCGCTAGACAGCAGGATCCGCCGTAGCCGGAGGGAAATCGTACGAAGTTCTAGGACGCCCTAGTCCATTGCCCCTGAGGTGCATGGACTCAAGTAACTACCGCCGAAACGGACGTTCTTTATCGCAGTCGCCGATGCGAGCCCCGCGGTCGGTCAACTACCGCCGAAGAGGCCGCGTGAATTCGTCGTGATCGGCTAGCTGGGCCGACAACGCCGCGCCCCGACGGGCCCGAGTCGCGGCCGGCCACTGGAGGTCACCCTCCTTCGTGCGGCGGAGGCCGCATCGGGTGTCTGCTGCCGATGTTTCAATTGGCGAATGTTCGTGAAGTCGGGGACAGAGTTTGAGAAGTTCGTCGCACAGGTGTTTGCCGCGAACGGCCACCACGCGACGGTAACCAAGAATTCCGGCGACTACGGCGTCGATCTGGTGCTGAACGGCGAAATCGCTGTGCAGGCGAAGTTCTATGGCAGTGTCGTCGGCCCCAGCGCGGTTCAAGAAGTGGTCGCTGGCCGCGCCGTCTACGGCTGCTCCGAGGCATGGGTAGTCACCAACAGCACATTCACCCCGGCCGCTGTGACGCTTGCCAAGGCCAACGGAGTGCGGCTTATAGCCGGCGATGAGTTGCAGTGGTTGGCCGAGAACCCTGAGCGCTCCACGGAACACGCCGCACGGTATAGGGCGCATTTGGCCGAACTTGAGGCGAAGGAATTAGCAGAACACAATGCGCGATTGGAAGCCGCCGAAGCCAAGCGTCAGGCCCGGAGAGCCGCATTAAAAGACGAGTGTGACAAAAAGCTGGCGGCCGGCGCAAAGCTCAGCGACATTGAACAGGCCCTGCTCGGCTTCCCGGCTCGCGATGAACAAGGCTCTCCGCTGCAGCTTCAACGGATGGCCGCATTGAAAGACGAGTGTGAGAAAAAGCTTGCCGCCGGCGAAAAGCTCAGCGACGTTGAACAGGCCCGGCTCGCACGGGCTAAAGGGATCCTTCGGGATGCCGGCCTAACGGCTCCCGATGAACAAGGCTCTCCGCTGCCGGGCCAGTCCTTCAGGAACCTGCTTGCGCGCCGCGCCACAAGCACCGCGCCGGCCACCGCTGTTGCGCACCCTACTGGCCCAGTCCCCCGGTGGGGGAGTAGCGCAATTGAATGAGTGGACCAAGCGAGCGACACACCCATTTGCCGCCAGAGCGCTTAGGCTGATTCATCTGACGAATCAATCGCTTTGCACTCGCTCCAATCGACCGCGGGCCAAAAGCGCTCCATACGAGCGCAATACAGACCGCAGGTTATCGGCACGTGAGTCAGTGTCGAAATACTTTGTGGTGCAACATGTTAGAGAATAAGGCGGCGTTAGGTTGACATAATATCCGTTATGAGGCAAATGTGATGTGCTGCAGAATGTTTCACATCGCCGCGAATGCATGGGTTTCTATACCTCGGAATGATGTGATGCGTGTCCGCCATGCAGGGGCCGGCGCAACCGCCCGCTTTCGGATTGTGTAGCAGACCACGAGGTGGGCGTCGCGCATTGTCGCGCCGCGACGTAACGAACCCTCCGCGCTATCACTTCCCGCCAGTGTCGGATGAAGTCGGCATTTTCGTCGATACGTCACTGTGACGAAAATTCGGGATTGGAGAAGGCCCCGAACGGAAAAAATGTCGCCTCTTCGAGGTGCCGGGCAATCTAGGTTTCAATCACTTAATGAATGATGCCGATCGAGCGGCGACCTCGGCGTGCCACTCTGCGCGAGCTACAAGTTCATCGAATGTGATGACTTCTGGTTCATGGAGGTTGCGTCGGAAAAGCTCGAAACTGCGGAACTTGTCGGTGATTGCCCCTCCAGTCTGACCAGTGAGTTGCCCAAGCGTACCCACCACAACAAATGATCGCGGGCGGAGTAGGAACGTCCCCGAAGGCAGCAACTCACCGTCATCCGATGTGTCCTGCAAGTACTCACCGATGTCGCGACACGCTAGATGAACGGATTGCTGGAGTTGCACAACCGCACCAGACAGTTCCCTCGACGGGGACCAACAGCCGGCGCGGTACTCACCATCGATCAGCTCGGTGCGATGGTGCTTGATTTCGGCAAAAGCGAGAGATCGTATGACGCCTGCCGTACGCAACAATGCGTCGACCCTCTTGCCTACACCTGCGACGCTACGGCCGACCACCGTCTGTTCTAGCTTCTCTTGATCCCACGCCGTGAACAGTTGCCCGCCCAGACCGATGCCAAGCACCCATGGATTCTCCTCGAGAAGATGTTGCCATGCACGCTCCGGTCCTCCAGCTTCGGTTGCGGCAGCGTTGAACTCATCATCTTCAGTCAGCCAGCGACGCATCCGTTCAGCCACACTCTTGCGCCGTTGTACCGCGATAACGTCGTCCGCCTCGACATCGGATTCGATGAGGGCCCGGAACCGTTCGGGATCGCGAGAGTAAATGTTGTTCACGGCAGCGGGGTCTGCGAAGACGTCGCGGAGAAGTTGATCATCGACGTAGACCGAGTTTTCACCCTCCACGGGAATCGCGTCGATCGCACGGAGCATATCGATGAGACGGGTGGCCTGCTCGCGATGGAGCTCGAGAATGTGTTCCAGCTTCGTTGCATCGCCGTTAGTAGGCACCTTCTGGATGCGCAACTTTCGCACTGCGCCTTGCTCGCGGGCGATCTGCAATTGCAGTTGCTTTCGACCACCTGGCGTTGTATAGACCACTTCGCTTGTCCACTCCCATTGATCTTCGTCATCCAATGGAACTTCGTCGAACACGCGGTAGAGGTAGCGAGTAGGGTGTCCCGCGTCGCGGCCGAACTGCGCTTCGAAACTCCGAGTTGCATACGTTCGGGTCGGCAAACGGCCTGCAGCGTATGTCACCTCATTAGGCTCAGGAGGCACTTCAAATCCGAACTTCACCATCGCCCCGTTCAACAGAGGTTACAAGTGATTTCTCGCTCTTTGCTCAACCGAAAGCACTGAAATCCTAGCGTGAATTTGAGGACTTCATGGAACGACCTGGCCGTTAAGGACCAGATCGCCGGAAACATGACGGGCCGGCGCTGATCGCCGCCTCGTCGGTGGCGGATGTCAGACTGGAAGCGTTGAGATGAGGTGCAACCATGGCGAGTCCGACGCAGTTAGCTGCGCAGATCCGCTTTGCCCTTGAGACGCTGGCCGAGACGAACGACCACCACACATTCGAGCGCATCTGCGCAGGATTGGCTCGGCGGCGGATTGTGAGCAATCTACTGCCTGCCACAGGGCCGGTGAGCGCCGGCGGCGACCAGGGACGAGACGCTGAGTCGTACTGGACGGATCTGCCCAACGAAGGGGCGACGTCGTGGTTTTCGCTGTTGGCCTCAACCGAGCCTATCGCCCTCGCGTGCACGATCCAGAGGAGCGACGTGGTCGCCAAGATCCGCCGCGATCTGTCCGCCATCTCCGAGTCCGGTAATCAGGTACGCCGCGTTATCTACTTCACCATCACCGCTGTCCCCGTGGCGCAGCGCCACCAGCTACAAAACGATGCACGCGACACCCACGGCATCGAACTCGACATCTGGGACGCACAAGCGATTGCCCAGCACCTCGCCGACCACGACCTGTTCTACCTGGCCGTCGACCATCTGCACCTTCCTACCGAACTGGCCCCAGAGCCGCCCATCACCGAACCAGACAGACCGCAGTGGTACTTCGACGAGCTGTCCGAATGGCATGGCCGAACCAGATTCGCAGGATTCGCTGGTGAAGTCGTCGCGCTGCGCGAGCCGCTGCGCTACGCCTCCACACACAGTGAAACCCATTCCGACGTCGCGGACTGGCTCAGCATCGCCTACCAGCTTCGAGGTGCTATCAGTGATAGCGAAACAAAGAGGCGCCTCGACTACGAGATCATCCACGCGACCGTATACGGACAAGACACGCTGAAACCCGCTGACGCGCTCGTGATCGAGTACTTCACCGGCCTACTCGGTACCGCACCGGAGCCGACCGTGCTGATGGAAGCAATCTTGCTACTACGCCTTGTTAGCGCCATGCACGGCCGACGCGCCACCGAACTGCACCTCGTGACCATCCAAGACTGGCACGACCAGTTGGCCAGCCAAATCAGCGTGATGCTTACCGAGGCTGCCGGCCCAAACCAGCAGGCTCAATTGCTGGTGGCCCAAGCGTTCCTCGCGCACAGCCCCGCGCCGCACGACGTCACCGTGGACCCAGCTACGCAGCCAACAATGATCGACCTCATCGAGCGCGTACGGGACACCGCGGCGACGGGACCATTTCCTGTTGCTGTCCCCGAAAGCGGCGAGCTGGTCGATCTGGAGCTGGGGATGTCGGCGCTCAAGCATTTGGTGGACCTGCTTCCGACAACCCCGCTTGTCCCCATACATTTTCTGACGACCAGCTTCGACCTGCACGCACCAATCCTGCGCAAACACGCCGACTACATCGATGTGCGCGACGCGCTCGATGCTGCGACCGGACGCGTAGAAGGACAAGCGGCCCAAGGTGATCGAGCCCAGGCCCGAGCCGTCGCGCTGCTCAGAGCAGGCGACACACGAGCAGCACTCAGCGAAATTCACGAGGCAAAAATCAATTGGCTCACCGGAGACACTTCGATGGGAGCCGCGTTGATGATGCTGCTGGCATCGAAAACGTACTACGACCTCAAACTGCCGTTGGCCGCCAAGCAATACGCACTCGCCGCCGCCACACTGGCTAAGCAGTCCAGTGACCCCGCCCTTGAACTCATCATGGCGCGCGGAATCATGGTCGCAGCGACGTGCGATCACTTGGCGGGCCAATGGCTCTCGGCGACGTACTGTTTCCGCGTCGGGATCTGGGCACAAGCCCAATACGCCGACGATCCATGGAGTCTGAGCCGTTACCCCTACTTCAACAACATGCTGATCGATCAGGCATTCATCCTGCGAACAGCCGAAGCAATCCGACCAGCTGCTATGGAGATCCTGCGGCCCATCGTGGAGTCCACGAACGTGAACCAATTCCTCGATCCGATGATCGCCAGCGCCACGCACCTCCCTACGCCGACCGAGGCCGACGTTGACGAGGCCGCTCAACGAGGCGGAATGGGGCGACCGTTCTCGGACGCTGGCCCTACACGGACCTACGAATGGGTTGCGCTGAACAATCATTGGCGCATCCGCGCGAAGAACGAGCGCTACGCCGTGCTGGCCGCGGAGCGATTCATCGCCGCCGCGCAGATCCTTCTGGCTGACGAACAGACAGCACGCGAGCTACTCATTCTTCCGGGGCCCATCACTGTCGACATCGACGTCGCCGAAAACGCCGACCCCGACATCCAGGACGGCTTCGCCGATCTCACCGACTCCGAATCGGGGCGCTTCGCTGTCACACTGACCCCCCTACATGCCTTGACCCCCGAGCGGGCTGAGCTAGAGACCGCTACCGCGCTGTTGCGTGTGCTCTTCACTCAATCCATGCTTCCCAGAGACTCTTTCACCGAAATCATTGACAGGTCCTTCCAGCGCGGACTGTGGCACCAACTCAACGCCGTGCGCCCCTACGACGAACTGGCCGATATTTACCCAGCAGAGATGTATCAACAGTTCTCCGCTGCATCATTCGCGGCGGTCGGCGATCGCGACAAAGACGTGGATATGGAAGCAATCATGGCTGCAGACCCCTGGGTATCGACGCGCTACCGGCAGGCCAACGCCCTCCAAGCGATCGAAGACGCCTACGCCAACCTGCGCCCGCCCGTGCGGCTTACCCTCACGCGGCTTAGCAACGATGCATCATTCCGACAGCTCGCTTCCCTTCTGAGATCCGAGGGCTGGAAAGACTGGCACCTGCTCACCGCCATCGCCAACATCGTCGTCAACGACCGCGCCCGCCACCTCGGACTCAACATGTCCAGCGATATGAATCAAGCGGATCGCGAACGATTCTGGGACCTGACGACCGCCGAGGAAACCACCACTGACCAACAACTGGGCCCCGAACTGTTTAACGCCGAGAATCTCCGGTTTCACCTGTTCGTCGCCGCAGTGGCTGCGCTCCACCGGTTCGACCTTGAACTGCACGTGGCCAACATCGACCCAGATGACCTCTTCCGCGTACTCGGCGCCCGTTTCAACTACTGGACCGACGACGTCGCACACGATCCGATATTCGACCGGAACTAGGTAAGTAGTAGTGGTAACTAACACCTATCGAACGCGCACCGTTACCAGTTAACTACGCCGAGTTGTATTGCACTACAAGCGAATTCACTAACTTCGGCGGCGGCTATTGTTTTCAGCCTCTTTACGCTCGTGGTGGGATTGGACATCCATTTCGAAACGAAGGAAGCAAACCTTCACATTCATTCGCCAGGATTGGATAGGCCCATATTTGAAGCCCACCAGGACTAGGCCGACAAGAAGCAGCACGAACAGAAGAACTACAGAGGTGGCAACCACAGATGCCTGCTTTCAACCCGAAATCAACATCGAACCGCATGAGGCGGTAGCAATACGCACGCGATGATGAAACGAGAGAAGGTGTGGTCACTTCCCTCGCGAGTCCTGCCCCTGCCGCTCTGTGACGGGACGACAAGACTCGTCTAGTTTCGGTGAAGCACCAATCTGGCTAACGACATGTAGCCCATATTACCAACGAACCTGCTGCCATGCCATTGGCGTGTTCCCCGTGAATGAGTCCAGCTTGTTTTAGAGTCCTGTGGCCCGAGGTCGGGCTGGAAGGGACGATGAAACACATGGCTGGTCGTAAGCGGCATTCCGCGGAGGACATCGTGCGCAAGTTGCGCCGCGCGGACGAGCTGGCTGCTGAAGGCAAGACCGGTGACGAGATCGCTGCCGAGTTGGGTGTCTCAGCCGCCACGCTGTACAACTGGCGCCGCGCCTACGGCGGCATGGACACCGACGCCGCCAAAGAGCTACGGGAGTTGCGCGAGCAGAACACGCGCTTGAAGAGGCTGCTGGCCGAGGCCGAACTGGAGAAGGACGCGCTGCGGGAGGTCGCGAAGGGAAAATTCTGAGCCCAGCTGCCAAGCGGCGCGCCGTGGACATGCTCAAGGACACGCTGAGTATGTCGGAACGACTGGCGTGCAAGGCCGTTGGGCTGGCCCGCTCCACCTACCGCCGCTTGCCCGCGGCGCAGACTCCGGATGATCCAGACGCCCAGATGCGAGCCTGGCTGCGCTCCTACGCCACCAAACACCCCTGCCACGGGTTCCGGCGCGCCTGGGCGGCCTTGCGCTACGACGTGGGTCGTGAGGTCAACCAGAAGAAAGTCCATCGGCTGTGGCGCGAGGAGGGCCTGCAGGTCAAGATCCGCTCGCCGCGTAAGCGGTCTGGGGTGTCCTCGGTCCCGCCGGTGGTAGCCGATGCACCGAACGTGGTGTGGGCGATCGATTTCCAGTTCGACTCCACCACCGACGGCAAGGCCATCAAGATCGCCTCGATGCTCGACGAGCACACCCGCGAGTCGCTGCTGAACATCGTGGAGCGCTCCATCACCGCCGAACGTCTCGTGACCGAACTCGAGACGGCGTTCGCGGTGGCCGGCGGACCGCCGAAGGTGCTGCGCATGGACAACGGCCCGGAGCTGGTTTCCCAAGCGCTGCAACGATTCTGCGAGAACAAAACCGGCCTGCTCTACATCCCACCAGGATGCCCGTGGATCAATGGGCATATCGAGTCGTTCAACAACCGGCTACGTAAGGAGTGCCTCAACCGCAACCACTGGAACACCCTGTTCGAGGCCCGCGTGGTGATCGGCGATTTCAAGCACGAACATAATCACCGACACCGCCATTCGGCGCTGGGCTATCGAACCCCCGCCGAGTACGCTGCGGCTTGCCGGCACACCCACACCCCGGTGGCCTGCGAGATCAACTGAATCCGGATCAAACAAACCCGACTCCAAAACGGGGTGGACTCAGTAACGGGGACTCGCCACCATGACCAGCAAAGCCGGCCCTCTCAGGCCGTCTTGTCGTGCGTGTTGTGTCTAGTGAGCTACTTGCTCTTCTCGCTCACCTCGCAGCAGCTCCGCAAACACTTCGACTCTAACGCCACACGGAGGGCGCTCCCTCACCGCGGCAACTCGCACCTGCTGGGCACGCACCGTTACCAGTTGGCGTTGTCCGTGTGCGGTTTCAGGACATGCTTGACGGTCCTGCTTCAGGACATTGTTGACGGATTCGGTCTGCGTGTATGTCGGCTGCGGCTAGATGCTACGGCGGCGAGGGTAAGCCTTGAAGATGGTGATGTCGCTGTCAGTTCTTCTCGCGTGGGTGCAGATCTCATTTCCGTCGATGAAGACGCGAAAGACTGTGTCTTCAATGGTTATTGCGACCGTTTGCCCTTGGTAGCTGCGTCCAACGCGTAGCCGTTGGCCGGCGACAGTGACCGTGCCGTTAGCCGCGACACGTCGCATAGCCCGGTGCGGGGGCGCCGGCGGTGGCAAGGGGTCCGAGGTGGGCCGTGCTCCGCGCAGGGCCGCGCGATGATCCGCCGGCAGCGGCGCGGGCAGCGTCTTGACCAGTCTGCCGTTGACCACGATGTGCATCAGAGTGCCCTCGAAGCGTGCGGTGACGCGCTGGCCTACCAATGTCGACTCCAGCAGCACCTTGTGACCACCCAGGCCGATGCACCCGTCGCGGGAGACGGTGCGCGCGACTTCGATCACCGCGCTTTTAGTCAGCATGTCAACGGTGACCGCGCCGCGCGCTGGCTCTGGTCCCGCTATCCGTGCACCGCGCCGCAGCAGATCGCGCAGATCGTGTTCGGACAGCCGTGACGGTCGCGTGCGTATCACCGCACCGTCGAGCACGACGTGGATGCTGCGGTCGCTGGCCCATACCGTGACCTCGCGTCGGGCTAGCGCGGTGGTGAACTTGAACTGCTGATCACCTGGGAGCAGAAGGCGCGCTCGCGGCGTCAGGACGGTCTCCCACTCGACGGCGTGGATGGTGCTGTTGAAGGACTGCTCTGCGAGCGCGAGTTGCTTCTTGGGTCGCCGCGGAACGATGACCTCGACGATGTCGGGAACCAGTGGGCCGGTCACCACCGGCATCGGCGGAACCACCTCGATGGGCGCCGGTCGAAATACCGTCGCCGGTGTTGCCATCCCCAAAGACTGGTGCGGGCGACTGTAGTTGTAGCCGTGCACCCAGGCATCGATCGCCCCCTGGGCCGCTTCAACGCTCACAAAGGGGCCAGCGGCATCCAGGAGCTCGCGGCGCAGCGTCTTATGAAAGCGTTCGATCTTGCCAGTCGTCGTCGGCGATCGGGGTTTGGTCAAGCGCGTTGTGATGCCGTTCTCGCGACAGATCCGCTCGAACAAAACCTCGGCTGGATACGGCTTGGTGAACCGTCCTGTGAATTGTTTCCCGTTGTCGGTCAGCACTTCTGACGGCACACCGTAAGCGGACATTGCTGCGGTGAAGGCTGCGCAGACTGCGCGTGCCGAGGGCTCAGCGACGACGGTAGCCATCACCACGAACCGGGCATGGTCATCGATACCAGTGACCAACTTGCACTCACGGCCATCGGCCAGAAACACCCCGCCCATGATGTCGATCTGCCACAGCTGCATCGGGGCGTCGCGCTGCCAGCGTCGGTACTTGCGTTTGTGGTTTTGCGCCTGCGCAGCCACCAGCCCGTGCCGCACCAGGATTCGGTACACGCTCGACCGCGACGGAGGCGCCTCCACACCGCGCACTGCCAACTCGTGAACGATGCGTTGAGCGCCCCAACGGGGATAGGTTCGGCGCAATTCGCAGACCATCGCCACCACCGTCGCCGGCAGCTCATTCGGCGACGTCAACGGCCGACGCGATCGATCGGCCAAGCCCGGCAAGCCTAGGGTCTCATAGCGGACGACCCATGAATGCACGGACTGCCGCGACGCACCACATTCCCGTGCCACCTGGCTCTTTGAAACCCCATCTCGTACCTGAAGGACCGCGCGATACCTGTGCTCGGTCACCCAATCAGCGGAACCGCTGGCCGTCTCATCACTCACAGAACGAGCATCAAACCAGACCGTCAACCATCTGCTGAACCCGTCAAGGATGTCCAGAACCCTTGCCGTCCAACATGTCTTGAACCTTCACATTGACAGGCGTTGTGCTGCAGCCTGTTTCGCATCGCCGCGAGTTCAAGTGTTTTACACCACGGATTGATGTGAATCCGTTGGTCCGACGATGTAGGCACCCCTAGCAACCGCCTGCATGGACCGATGCTTAATCTAGGCTTCCCATCCGCAAGTCCCGTGGGAGGGCCGTCAAACTTCGGGCCGATCGCCGAAGCGCTGTGGGCGCAATCCGACACGGTCCCAAAATTCGTCGTCGTCGCGGACGGCGATCAGACCGGGGTAAAAGCGCGAATTCAGCGAGACCTCGCCGACCGCGCAATCAAAGCCAAAGTCGTAATCGTCGAGACCGGTTTGGAATCCGCCCTTGGCATCCTTGAACCAGGTACCGAACAGCGACGGCGGCGGGAGCTCCGAGTTCTCAACGACCAAATGATTTTGTCGCGCATCCAGTACAGCCACGAAACGACAGGGTTCCCCGCACAGGTAAATGAGTTGTTCTCCCTCCTCGGCATACGCATCCCCTGGACGTCGTGACTCGCGTAACCCCTCGCGCCAGCGGAGGAATTTGCGGGAATCGAAAGCAGGGTTACCGGTATTCAGTCGCCCGGCGGACAATGATCACTCTCTAAGTGGTCAATCGGGCTGACCCTAAAGATGCGCCAGAACGAGCGCTCCTCAAAACAGGAAACCTCGGCTGGAAATGTGCACCGCCGAGGCGCGGGGGCCGATACCGCTACTCTTACCCGGTGGGGATGTTCCGTCGGATTTCGGCACGTCAGCGGCTTCGTCGAGCGACCCAGGAATCGCTGTCGGTGCCTACTTTCAGCGCTCCGATCGATTGCACTCCCTGGGTGATCGGCGGTTTGTGGCCTGAGGAATTGTCGAATGGCAAACCTGAGACTGCGACGCTCGCGAGGTACCTCAAGGTTGATCTGCAGCGAATCGCAAGCTCGGCAAACGACGATCTTCGAGCCGTTCGCCGCGTCGATATGGACTATGCGGCCCGCCGCGACGCCGAGGCCCGAGTGATCGATGAGGCCCGAGACCTCGCGGTACGCCGTGTTGAATCGACTCTGCGTCAGCTCCGGCAGATGGGCGAGCACCTGCCCAGCGCGGGCTCTGCACCCTCGGGAGCCAACAGCCCCGCTGATCGCCCGCCCGCCCAAGCTCAATCCGCTACCCAAGGAGCGACACGACCGGTTGATCTGGACTGCACACAGGTCCTTCCTGCGGTCGAGGATGTACAACCTGCGACCACCGATTCGGTGCCGGCGTTCGACGACCAGTACAAGCAACAGCAGCCAGACGGCATAGATCAAGTAGGGCTGTCCGAAGACGCGGCCAAACATCGGTTACGGCGCCGTGACGGCTGATGCTCTGGATCCGTGCGCGCTATCAAGGCGCGTGCACTCCAAAGCCTGCCAGGGCATCGGCCCACTGCGCGTTGACCTGCTCGAGCTCAGGAAAAGATGTCAGGGGACGACGCGTCGTCGGTCGGTTCTCACGATCAGCGCGCAAACGGGCGAACACCGTTCGGGCTATCCGCCGTTTCAGGCGGCGGATGGCCTCAGTAGGTGAGTCCTGATGTGCATCGCAACGCTTCTCGTAGTACGAGCGGCCGGCGCTGGGATGACTGATTTGCACCAGGGCTATCCGATACAAAGCGGTGTTCAGCTGCCGATTTCCCGACCGGGAGCCCACCATGTAGATCCGCGCCTGCCCTGACCACCGCGGAGTCGGCGCCAATCCGGCGTAGGAGGCGAATGCGGCCTCGCTTCGGAACCGGGAGACATCGGCGGTCTCGCCGACGATCTTTGCCGCGGTCAGTTCTGCGCAGCCGTAGATCCCTAGTAGTGAGGGTGCGTGCGTTCGCACCCGAATGCCGATGCGACTTTCGAGAGCTTCAATCTCGAGCGTGAGGCGTGTGATGTCACTTAGCTCTTGGCGGGCCAGTTCGGCGACCAGCCCAGGCTGTGTAGTCAGCCATCCGTGAAGCGCCTTCACTGTTTTCGTCCGATCCAACGAGCGGGATTTGGGCGCGTGAGAAGGGTCGAGTTCATGTACCCGCCATAAGAATCGGTTGGTCGTAGCGGACCGCTGTGAGACCAGGTCCTCGCGACGGTCCACCAGTAGTTTTAGCTCGCGGGAAACCTCATCATGGGTTGCCATCGGTAGATCAGGTTCTCGCAGTACCGCGCGTGCCACGGCCAGCGCATCGATGGGATCTGACTTTCCGCGGGTCCGCGCTGAGGCGCGAGTGCGAGCCATCAGGTGCGGCGGAACTCGAACTACCCGTTGGCCGGCGTCCAGCAGATCCTGTTCAAGCCGCCGCGACAGATTTCGGCAATCCTCGATACCCCAGGTCAGCTCGATCTCGAAACTCTCTCGGGCCCAGCCGAACGCCTTGCGGTGTCCGGCCGTCGTCGCGGGCACCGTCAGTTCGCCAAGTTTTCGGCCACCGGGATCGACACCCACCAATGTATGAGTCTTCTTGTGCGTGTCGACCCCGATAACAACCATGAGCGCCTCACAAGCTCCCCGCATACCGACCGACAGGTCGGACGCGTTGCCGCTATTCCGACAAACCTGGGACCGGCAAACGCGACAGCACTACTTCGTTGAAGCCAGCCAAGCGGCGGCACCACTCCTCTAAGCCAGACCCCAGGTCTTGGGGCGTCGATCCACGGCCATGGCGTGCGACCGAATGACCGACGGGCCGATGACGTCGAATTCGAAGCCAGTCGGCTCGTCCTTGACACCGAGCGCCGGCAACACGGCGTTGAGCTGGACCAGTGCATTGGTTCGGATAGCCAGGCGAACGGTGCGCGGACCACTTCATCCTAAGCCTCGTGGCGATAGACCACCGCCCACATTTTTCGCGGAAACAGTCAGCTGACGCGCAGATGCCGAGGGGCCCCGCAGATCATTCGCAGGCGCCGCCGTCAGCGTTGCGGTCGAGCCCTGGGCGGTAGCCGGGTTGCCCGGCATATAGCGGAACGGGCACCGCTGTTTCTCACCGCCTTGACAGTCCGGGGGCCAAGAACGGACGAATGACGCCTCTTAGAGGTGCCGGGCGATGGTCAGCACCAGCCACCGGATCACCGGATCACCGGATCACCGGATCACCGGATCACCGGATCACCAACCACCATGCCAATCCCTGGGCCGGGACGACTGTGGTTATCGGTGTGCGGAGTTTTAACTAGAGCGACCGGCGCGGCCAGCAAAGCCCATGCTATTGCCGCCGCTGCCGCCAATACCGACGTTACCGCCGTTGCCACCGTTGTTTGAAGGATTTAGATCCCCGCCGTTGCCGCCGGTGGAATTGAGCCCAGTCCAGCCATTGCCCTGATAGAAGCTGGTGGAGCTGCCGCCGCCGCCACCACCGAGGCCTCTACCTAATTGCGGTAGCGGGCCGTCATCGAGACCACCTGTGTATGTGCCGTAAGAGGAGCTATTGGCGGAGCCTCCTTGGCCGCCGCGGCCGCCAAGGGCTGTGGTAGAACCGGCACCGCCGCCGCCACCACCACCACCACCAGCCGCTGCGCCGGACTGCCCGTTGGCGTAGCCGCCCCCTCCTCCGCCTCCTCCTGCGCCGCCGGTGCCGCCAACTGCGCCAGAGTTGGCGCTGCCGGTCCCGCCGGTTCCGACCGAGCCTTGGGTGCCGAGCGTGGATGTGGATGAGGCAGATCCACCTAGTCCACCCGCGCCGCCGTTACCCCCGGTACCGCCGATGCCTCCACCAGCCCCTGCAGCGCCGCCGTCCCCGCCAGCTCCACCACCGCCACCGCCACCGCCTTTGGCTTGAAGGTCCCCGTCAGCGTTGCCGCCTCGGCCGCCGGAGCCGCCGGCACCGCCTGCGCCGCCGTTACCCGTCGTACCGCCGGCGCCGCCTTGCCCGCCGTCTCCGCCATCGCCTCCTGTGCCCGCAAGCGCGTTGTCACCGGTGAGAGCGTCGGCGCCGCTTCCGCCGATTCCGCCTCTGCCGCCTGCTCCTCCATTGCCTTTGCCGATACCGTTGCCGCCAGATCCACCGGCGCCGGCGGCACCGCCATTTCCGCCGGCACCCGGGTTACCGCCTACACCGCCGGTGCCCACCGCGCCGCCGGAACCCGCCGCCCCGCCGCCACCGCCCTTGCCGCCGGTACCTCCGCTACGGTCCGCGCCGGTCGCGTCACCGCCGGCACCGCCGGCACCGCCTTGGCCGCCAGTACCGCCTTGGCCGCCGGTGCCGTTAATTGCTTTCGTGGTAGCGACGCCCCCGGCGCCACCGAGGCCACCTTTACCGCCGAGGCCCCCGTCTCCGCCGGCGCCGTTGGCCAGATTGGTTCCGCCTTGACCGCCTTGACCGCCTTGACCGCCTTGACCGCCTTGACCGCCAGTTCCGCCGATGTGACCAGCAAACGAGGTGCTACCTCCTTGGCCGCCAATGCCGCCCGCGCCGCCGGTGCCGGCACCGCCCGCTTGGCCGGCTGTGCCCAAGCCGCCGCCGGCGGTCCCGCCGTTGCCGCCGGTGCCGCCGGTGCCGCCGTTGCCGCCGTTGGCGGGGTTGTATCCGTCGTCGGTGCCGCCGATGCCGCCGGTGCCGCCGGTGCCGCCGGTGCCGCCGGTGCCGCCGTTGCCATTTGTGCCCCCGCTGCCAGCGCTGCCGCCAGCCCCGCCTTCACCGCCGTTGCCGCCGTCGCTTCCCTTGTCGCCTATACCCGCCGGGCCTGTGCCCGGGCCGGTGCTCTTGCCTGGGGCGCCTTGCATACCGGCTCCGCCGTCGCCTCCGGTCCCGCCGTTGCCGCCGGTGCCCGCCGCACCCGCAACGCCCGCCTTGCCGGTCGTGGCTCCGCCGGTGGCCGTACCCGCAGCCCCGCCGCTGCCGCCCGCTCCGGCGTTGCCCCCATTGCCGCCCGCACCGCCAGTTCCGGCGCCGGTGCCGGTGTCCGCCGTGCCGGTGGCTCCGTTACCGCCCAGGCCACCGCTGCCCCCGGTCCCGCCGACACCGCCGTTGCCGGCGTGACCACCCGCACCGGCGGCGCTGCCGCCCTGGCCGCCCTGCCCCCCACTCCCGCCGGCCGTCCCGGCCGTCCCCGCCGCCCCGGCGCCGGTCGCGTTCACCCCCGCCGCGCCCTGCCCGCCCTGTCCCCCGGTCCCGCCATCCCCGCCGATGCCCGCCGCACCCGCAACGCCCGCCTTGCCGGTCGTGGCTCCGCCGGTGGCCGTACCCGCAGCCCCGCCGCTGCCGCCCGCTCCGGCGTTGCCCCCATTGCCGCCCGCACCGCCAGTTCCGGCGCCGGTGCCGGTGTCCGCCGTGCCGGTGGCTCCGTTACCGCCCAGGCCACCGCTGCCCCCGGTCCCGCCGACACCGCCGTTGCCGGCGTGACCACCCGCACCGGCGGCGCTGCCGCCCTGGCCGCCCTGCCCCCCACTCCCGCCGGCCGTCCCGGCCGTCCCCGCCGCCCCGGTGCTACCGACCGGGGTAATACCGTCCGCACCCCGGCCGCCCTGTCCCCCGGTCCCGCCATCCCCGCCGGTGCCCGCCGCACCCGCAACGCCCGCCTTGCCGGTCGTGGCTCCGCCGGTGGCCGTACCCGCAGCCCCGCCGCTGCCGCCCGCTCCGGCGTTGCCCCCATTGCCGCCCGCACCGCCAGTTCCGGCGCCGGTGCCGGTGTCCGCCGTGCCGGTGGCTCCGTTACCGCCCAGGCCACCGCTGCCCCCGGTCCCGCCGACACCGCCGTTGCCGGCGTGACCACCCGCACCGGCGGCGCTGCCGCCCTGGCCGCCCTGCCCCCCACTCCCGCCGGCCGTCCCGGCCGTCCCCGCCGCCCCGGCGCCGGTCGCGTTCACCCCCGCCGCGCCCTGCCCGCCCTGTCCCCCGGTCCCGCCATCCCCGCCGATGCCCGCCGCACCCGCAACGCCCGCCTTGCCGGTCGTGGCTCCGCCGGTGGCCGTACCCGCAGCCCCGCCGCTGCCGCCCGCTCCGGCGTTGCCCCCATTGCCGCCCGCACCGCCAGTTCCGGCGCCGGTGCCGGTGTCCGCCGTGCCGGTGGCTCCGTTACCGCCCAGGCCACCGCTGCCCCCGGTCCCGCCGACACCGCCGTTGCCGGCGTGACCACCCGCACCGGCGGCGCTGCCGCCCTGGCCGCCCTGCCCCCCACTCCCGCCGGCCGTCCCGGCCGTCCCCGCCGCCCCGGCGCCGGTCGCGTTCACCCCCGCCGCGCCCTGCCCGCCCTGTCCCCCGGTCCCGCCATCCCCGCCGATGCCCGCCGCACCCGCAACGCCCGCCTTGCCGGTCGTGGCTCCGCCGGTGGCCGTACCCGCAGCCCCGCCGCTGCCGCCCGCTCCGGCGTTGCCCCCATTGCCGCCCGCACCGCCAGTTCCGGCGCCGGTGCCGGTGTCCGCCGTGCCGGTGGCTCCGTTACCGCCCAGGCCACCGCTGCCCCCGGTCCCGCCGACACCGCCGTTGCCGGCGTGACCACCCGCACCGGCGGCGCTGCCGCCCTGGCCGCCCTGCCCCCCACTCCCGCCGGCCGTCCCGGCCGTCCCCGCCGCCCCGGCGCCGGTCGCGTTCACCCCCGCCGCGCCCTGCCCGCCCTGTCCCCCGGTCCCGCCATCCCCGCCGATGCCCGCCGCACCCGCAACGCCCGCCTTGCCGGTCGTGGCTCCGCCGGTGGCCGTACCCGCAGCCCCGCCGCTGCCGCCCGCTCCGGCGTTGCCCCCATTGCCGCCCGCACCGCCAGTTCCGGCGCCGGTGCCGGTGTCCGCCGTGCCGGTGGCTCCGTTACCGCCCAGGCCACCGCTGCCCCCGGTCCCGCCGACACCGCCGTTGCCGGCGTGACCACCCGCACCGGCGGCGCTGCCGCCCTGGCCGCCCTGCCCCCCACTCCCGCCGGCCGTCCCGGCCGTCCCCGCCGCCCCGGCGCCGGTCGCGTTCACCCCCGCCGCGCCCTGCCCGCCCTGTCCCCCGGTCCCGCCATCCCCGCCGATGCCCGCCGCACCCGCAACGCCCGCCTTGCCGGTCGTGGCTCCGCCGGTGGCCGTACCCGCAGCCCCGCCGCTGCCGCCCGCTCCGGCGTTGCCCCCATTGCCGCCCGCACCGCCAGTTCCGGCGCCGGTGCCGGTGTCCGCCGTGCCGGTGGCTCCGTTACCGCCCAGGCCACCGCTGCCCCCGGTCCCGCCGACACCGCCGTTGCCGGCGTGACCACCCGCACCGGCGGCGCTGCCGCCCTGGCCGCCCTGCCCCCCACTCCCGCCGGCCGTCCCGGCCGTCCCCGCCGCCCCGGCGCCGGTCGCGTTCACCCCCGCCGCGCCCTGCCCGCCCTGTCCCCCGGTCCCGCCATCCCCGCCGATGCCCGCCGCACCCGCAACGCCCGCCTTGCCGGTCGTGGCTCCGCCGGTGGCCGTACCCGCAGCCCCGCCGCTGCCGCCCGCTCCGGCGTTGCCCCCATTGCCGCCCGCACCGCCAGTTCCGGCGCCGGTGCCGGTGTCCGCCGTGCCGGTGGCTCCGTTACCGCCCAGGCCACCGCTGCCCCCGGTCCCGCCGACACCGCCGTTGCCGGCGTGACCACCCGCACCGGCGGCGCTGCCGCCCTGGCCGCCCTGCCCCCCACTCCCGCCGGCCGTCCCGGCCGTCCCCGCCGCCCCGGCGCCGGTCGCGTTCACCCCCGCCGCGCCCTGCCCGCCCTGTCCCCCGGTCCCGCCATCCCCGCCGGTGCCCGCCGCACCCGCAACGCCCGCCTTGCCGGTCGTGGCTCCGCCGGTGGCCGTACCCGCAGCCCCGCCGCTGCCGCCCGCTCCGGCGTTGCCCCCATTGCCGCCCGCACCGCCAGTTCCGGCGCCGGTGCCGGTGTCCGCCGTGCCGGTGGCTCCGTTACCGCCCAGGCCACCGCTGCCCCCGGTCCCGCCGACACCGCCGTTGCCGGCGTGACCACCCGCACCGGCGGCGCTGCCGCCCTGGCCGCCCTGCCCCCCACTCCCGCCGGCCGTCCCGGCCGTCCCCGCCGCCCCGGCGCCGGTCGCGTTCACCCCCGCCGCGCCCTGCCCGCCCTGTCCCCCGGTCCCGCCATCCCCGCCGATGCCCGCCGCACCCGCAACGCCCGCCTTGCCGGTCGTGGCTCCGCCGGTGGCCGTACCCGCAGCCCCGCCGCTGCCGCCCGCTCCGGCGTTGCCCCCATTGCCGCCCGCACCGCCAGTTCCGGCGCCGGTGCCGGTGTCCGCCGTGCCGGTGGCTCCGTTACCGCCCAGGCCACCGCTGCCCCCGGTCCCGCCGACACCGCCGTTGCCGGCGTGACCACCCGCACCGGCGGCGCTGCCGCCCTGGCCGCCCTGCCCCCCACTCCCGCCGGCCGTCCCGGCCGTCCCCGCCGCCCCGGCGCCGGTCGCGTTCACCCCCGCCGCGCCCTGCCCGCCCTGTCCCCCGGTCCCGCCATCCCCGCCGATGCCCGCCGCACCCGCTGTGCCACCGGATCCTCCGGTACCGGCGCCACCGCCGAGACCGGCGGAACCACCGTTGCCCCCGGTGCCACCGCTGCCCGCACCCGAGCCTGAGTCAATTAGCCCTGTGCCGCCTTGACCGCCCCGGCCGCCGTTGCCGCCGGTGCCGCCGGCACCGTTGGCGCCGCCGATACCAGCTCCGCCGGCACCTCCTGCCCCGCCCGCGCCGCCTTGGGTGCCTTGGCCGCCAGCACCCGCAACTCCGCCGCCCGACGCGCCGTGCATTCCAGCACCGCCGTCGCCGCCGGTGCCGCCCTGGCCGCCAGTGCCCCCGGCGCCATCGCTGGCGCCGGGGCCACCACTACCGCCCAGACCGGCCGCACCACCCGCGCCGCCTTGGCCGCCCATGCCCGCTCCGGCACCGGAGTCGGCAGCGCCAACCCCGCCGGTGCCGCCGGTACCGCCGGAACCGCCGGAACCGCCGCTTCCCGAGGCGCCGTGAGCGCCGGCGGCGCCGCCGAAGAGCCCGGCGGCCTGCCCGCCTGCGCCGCCCTCGCCGCCCCGTCCACCCGACCCGCCCGCACCGCCCGCGCCGCCGGCTCCACCTGTCCCGCCGTTGACGCCGGACGCGCCCGGCGTACCGGCGCCGCCGTTGCCGCCCGCGCCACCACCTCCGCCAAGCCCTCCTCCGCCTCCCGCACCGCCGTTCCCGGACAGAAGTCCGCCCGCTCCACCCGCTCCGCCGTTGCCTCCTAAGCCACCCGCACCGCCCTGGATACCCGTCGGGCCATCCGTACCAGTAACCCCGGCTCCGCCGGCCCCGCCCACTCCCCCGTTACCGAACAAACCCGCGTCGCCGCCCCTGCCTCCGGACTGTCCGGGTGCCCCCGATCCGCCGTTGCCCCCATTGCCCCACAAAATTCCGCCGGCCCCACCATTTGCTCCGGTGCCTGGCGCACCGTTGGTGCCATTGCCGATCAGTGGACGTCCCAAAAGCGCTTGAGTGGGCGCGTTAATGACGCCGAGTACGAGTTGATCGACACTGAGCGCTTCGGCGGACGCGTAAGCCTCAGCGCTGCTTGCTATGGTCCGCTGAAATTGCTCATGAAAGCTCTCAGCTTGAACACTGAGCTGCCGATACTGCTCGCCATAGGCGCCAAACAACGCCGCGACAGCTGCCGACACCTCATCGCCAGCGGCAGCCGCCACCTGCGTTGTCGTCGCCACCGCCGCGTTGTTTGCTGCGCTGACCGCCGAACCGATGCTCGCCAAATCAGCGGCTACTGCGTCGATAAAAGCCGGAGTTGCAAGCACATACGACATCTCGGGGTCACCCGCTCTGCAGCTATCGTCAACGACACGTCTCAGATCTATCCGACCAGCTGCAGCTTAGCCCCGCGTCGGCGAGAGGATCTGGGGTTTGACGATTTGCGCACGCCTCACGGCGTTGATGAAAACGCGGCGACGCCACGGACCGGGATCGCAAAATTGACCTTGCGGTCACGGTATTCGTAATTGCTTGAAGTCGCCGGACCCCGGTGCCGCGCGGGCGCCGGCGCATCAAGCTGATCGCCTAAGACATAAGACACGTGTGCCCCCAACAGATCGGATGTGATCAGCCATCCCCCTGGCCCATCGGATCGTAACGTCGCCCTCCGAGCAATGTCTGCGTTTCGGCGAAGTCGCTCAAGCCGCTGCGATTTGCCTCTCCCGCAGGCGCACCGCCCACCCGTCGTCGTTGGCCTGAGCTGCTGACTGCACCGAAACGCCCTGATGATCCTCTGCCGCAACGACTTTGAAGAATTCATCCGACGATGGCGGGTCTTCGAGGAAACGCATCTCGAAGACGACGGTGTTGACGGGTACGCACCACCGACTTCGCCGGGTTTAAGAGCTTGTTTTTGCTACTGAACCCCGAAACCACTCCTCACCAGAGGAATTCGTACTCATCCCGTCACACCTGAAGGACAGATCGATGGCGATTTGTCAGCGGAGATAGATGACATCCGCTCCTAGGGGGGATAAAGGCTGGTAGCGGTAATCAGCGCCACTACATCGGCACGCAAGTGAATTTCAGGGTTCTTCCATGGCGCACTGGTCGCCAGCCGCTCACCCAGCGACCTGCACTCCGGGACAGATGTACTCCAGCGCCGCGTCTAGCACCTGACCAGCGCTCGCCATGCTCGTCCCAAGGTAGTCGGACGTCTCGCTGACCACATAACGACCACTGAGGCCACCGCTGACCTGATTGCAAATGGTCCTGCCCGCATTTAACAGCCGCTGGTCGTTGCCTGGAACATGTCCGCGCACCAGGTTTACAAATGTCGACTCCCCGGCATTTGGAGGACCATTTTGGAGGCGGGCCGTGCAGACGAACGGATCTTCACGGGCACCACAGAAATCCGGATCGGCCCAGGCTGGGCTGGCCAGACATGGGCCACCACCGACAGCTACGGCTGCGAGAAGAGCCGCACCCACGGCTCTGAAGTTGGACTTCTTTCGCGACGCCATGATCGCCTCCTCCAGTGTTCCAACTCGCGGTTTCCCACAATCATGAAGAACGACACATCTCGATGGGGGCCCCACACCGCGCGTACGCCGGGGTCGATGTCATCTCGCTTAAGCCACGTCGACAACATGGCCGGGTGAATGCCCAAATCATGGACGGTCTGGATTTTGCGGCTTGCCGGCACGCACGAGCGCGACCATACAGCCACGGAACTCAACTGCATAAGGGCGTGGCAGTCAGCCTTTCGGACGGGCTGTCGGTTAGCCACCGAAGCTGGAACCCCAAATGCAAGGGCAGGTCAAAACTGTCACGTGACAGTGCACCTGACCCTCCGCTGAAAGTGCGAGGTTTCTTCGAGTGCCTTATTGGCCGCCAACCGTTTCCGGCTTCCAGTCTGGAGCGACAGATCGCCGCACACATGTCGGAACCACCGCCGAATCCCCCGAAACTACAGCCAACAGACACCCACAATTCACATCCAACAGATTTGCGCCGCCGCGATCCCTGCCAAATCATCGCGGGCTCATTCGCAGGCGACGCCGTCACCGTCGCGGTCCAGCCCAGGGCGGTAGCCGGGTTGGCCGGCATAGAGCGGTGCAGCACCAGCGTTTCTCGCCGCCTTGCAGTCCGGGTAGTACACAGCCGACCCGCTTGTGGGCACCGGCACCGGCGTAGGAACAGGCTCCGGGTTGGTTGGGGATGAAGGCAGCGTCGCCGGGGCCGGTGGGGGCTTCGGGGCTGCGGCGGGCCGACCGCAGGTGATGAGTATCCCGGCGATTGCGTCGTGCTCGGCCTGAGTGACCCAGAGCGCATACGTGGCCTTCACGTCGATGATGCGGGAAACGTAGGTGCACCGATAGGACTTGTTGGGCGGCAACCATGTTGCGGCGTCTCCATCGCTCTTCTGCTCATTGATGGACGCGGTGGTTGCCTGCAGATTGATTGGATCGTTAGCGAAGTTTCGGCGTTGAATCGGGTCCCATTGTTGCGCCCCTTTCTGCCATGCGTCCGCTAACGCGACGATGTGGTCGACGTGGATTTCCGAGGACGTGTCCTGGCCGCGTTGGAACGCAGTGGTGGCGCCGCTGTAGGGATCGTGTAACACGCCGGCGAGCACGGTGCAGCCGTTTGACCCTGCTTTGATCTCGACCTCCTCGAGGTCACGCCGCAGGATGTCGTTACGGGTGTCGCATCCATTGTGCCCGCCGGCCACAGTCACGTCGTCGCTCCACGCAGGACCGAATAAGCTGCGGTCATACCCCGTCTTCGGTGCGCGCCCCTTGATCGGCAGTGTGGCTAGTTTCGCCAGAGCTGAGGAAGCGTCGCCAGGCTGGATGTGTGGCGGCGGGTCGATTGACGTTGGCGCGGGCAGCGTCGCCAGAGCAGCCCCCGGAGGGGGCACATGGGTGCCATCGTCATGGCTGCACAAGCCGATCAACAACGCCACACCGATCAGGCTCGCTGAAACTAGTATCAACCGGCGCGTTTTCAATCCCTTGGCCGTGCTGCCACTTTCAGTCACGTTCGGTCGTGCCTGCGCAGTCGAAGCTCCAGCGGATGGCGGCTGCAAGTGAAGACATGTATTCGTCTTCGAGCTCTTTGTTGTGCTGCCGCCGGATCCACGACGGGTGCTTCGCATGAAATACGTGCGGTACGCCATTTCGACTTCCTCTACAGGGAATCACGAAGGGCAGATTCACTATTCGCGCCCGTGGATATAAGAAAAGCAACACCCTTTGCGCGTCGCGGCCCAGGGTGATCACTAGCAGTGGCCGCACTATCTCGAGCTCCCGGTGGAGGTGCGGAGCGCAGTTGACGATCTCGTACTCACGGGAGGCGCGATTTTTCGGCGGATGACAGTGCACCGCGTTGCTGATGAAAATGTTGCTCTTGCGCTGGCCGGCGCGCTCAATGCCTTCATCAATCAAATCGCCGCTGCCGCCGGTGAACGGGATCTGGCTTTCCATGCACTTCTCGCACAGGCTCTGTCCGACCAGCGCCACCGGTGAGCTCAAACTGCCGTAGCCGGGTGCGGATGCAGTGAGTCGTGGGATATTCATGCCCTCGCAGCGCCGGCAACTTCTGATGTCCTCGTCGAGGGCGAGCTTGCGCATGAGCCGGGCAGCTGATGTGTCATCCTGCGTAACATCGGGATTCACAAACGAAGTGTAGGTAGATCCGCCTTGCTACCGACAGAGTGAGCGCTGCTGATTTGAGGCGGCGCACGGGATGGGAGCTGCGGGCCTCAATGTCCCTAGTGCGAAACTCCAAACAGGTCTGTGCGTTGAAAAGACTTTGCTACGAGAGCCCCAGCGCCGCGCTCCGCCAGCGCCGCCGCTGCCTATAGCGGCGCCGTCGCCGCCGTTGCCACCGTGACCACAGTTGCCTCCTGATCTGTGGAATGAGCCAGATCCGCCATCGCCGCCAGCTCCCCCGTGACCACCGTTGTCGGCGCACCGACCGAATATCCATATCTTCGCGATTTGGCTGCGGGATCCACCCGCGCCACTGGTGCCACCATCACCCCATTGCTGGTGATGCCGACCCAGCCAACGTCTCCTCGACCGCCCGTCCTACCCCCTCCGCTGCCGAATAGCAGCCCACCGGTGCCGCCGCCCCCGCAGTGCCCCAAACGAACGCCGACAAGTGCGGGGTCGCCCCGGTTCCGGTTCCGCCTGCTGCTCCCATGCCTCCATTGCCGAATATTCCGTGCCTGCCGCGACCGCCCGCTTGGCCCGGGGCGCCGGAACCAGTGTTGCCCCAGACGATTCCGCCGGCACTGCGGTTAGCTCCGGTCCCTGCTGCTCCGTTGAAGCCGCCGCCGATCAGGGGTGCCTCAGCAACGGATTGGTTGCGGCGTTGATCAGCATCAGCGTTCTCAGCGCCCCGATTTTGAAAAGGGCACTGTTGGGGTAACCGGCCGCCTATGCGGTTTCTGATGTCAGTCCTCACGGCGTTGATGTTCACGAGTTGCGGCGGTATCGCCTCGGCCGACCCCGCTAACACCTATTACTGCCGGTTCACCACCTACCAGGGCGGGCCCTACTACGTGCAGGTTTACAACCTCAGAGTGCCTGGCAAGGGCATGTGTTCGGGCGCCGACGCTGATTACAGCCAAAAAGATTTCCAGAACGTCGACGGCTTGAAACGCCGGTGCATCCTCGACAGGGATGAGCAAATCAAGCAAAAGGCGGCGATCGTGTCCATTTACAGTGACGGCACACCGGCTAGTGTCGCGGCTGCACGGTTGATGTGTAGCAACACTGGCAACGCCTTCACCGAGTAGCGCCGAGAGGCGCGCACTGAGATGGGCGCCCGCCAGGTGTTCCGCGTTCGCCATCACCAACGCCAAGCGGGCCGCCGCGTTCACCGCCTGGCGTAGGCACTACAACACGCAGCCTCTCCAGTAGGCCGCGTCCACTTGATTCGTTGCCAGTGCTGCGTGGTCTGCTAGGCGCTAGGGGCAATCAGCACGGTGACGCCGCTCGAATGCCGCATCATGTCAGGGCCGACCGGCGCCGCGTCCTTGGGTGGAAGCCCAACGACTTCGGCACTCGCCTACCGTGGGTGATCCCAACTGAGCGCATGGATCTTGTTGGCCGTCGAGTACGCCGATTCCAGGGACACAGCGGATGGTCGATGAGTTGCGGAATGTCCCACGGTAGGCACTGATTCGTCCACACGCGAAGAAAATGCAACTGCTCCCATCGCCGCAGTCACGGCCAACTGCTGCCCGCTGATAATTTCCGATCGAAGGTCACTTCCGACGGCGGGCACCGGTGACCCGCGATTATTCGATCCTGTCGTATGCCTCCCGCATGACGGGCGAGGCGGTGATGCGCGGATTTGGGGCTTAGCCGGGTTGGCCGTCGTTGCCGTCGGGGCCTCTGCCGATGTAGTTCGTGCCGTGGGCGCCGGCCCATATTCCTTTGCCGCCTTCGCCGCCTTTGCTGTTTTCGCCTCCAAGGCCGCCGGCGCCGGCGGCGCCTCCGGCGGCGTGGCCTCCGGTGGCGCCATATCACCCGGTGCTACGTCCGCGGCGCCACGGGTTTCGATCGACGTTGGTAGCGCCCCCGGGTTTTCACCCCGTTTCGGAAGCGCGCGGACGGTGGATGGCTTCCCCGGAGTCCTTTCCCCTGGGCTCTAGTTGCGGACTGGGTCGAAGCGGTTATGGGGTGGCTTGGCCCGAGGTGGCGGAAGTACCGGAGGTGCCGTTAAGGTCTCCCGCGCCGCCGTTACCGCCGCTGCCGGCGACAGTGCCGTAGATAGCGTGATCGCCGCGGCCAATACCCTGCCTAACGGGGCCTACCTTTTTCGCCGCTACCGCTCGGCTTCGATTGGCGGTAGGAAAAGTAGATGAAGGCGAGGGCAATGGTGGTAGCTGCCCTCATTGCCGCTGGATCGCAGATCGGCGGGTCGCTGGTAACGGCGCGCGCCGACCGGTGTCACGGTGGCCCCCGATGGCAGCCGCTATTACGGCAGCCAGGACGATAACAACGTGTCTGCCTACCTCGCAGAGCTAAGGGAGGCGGGAGTGACCGGCGTTCCTGAGCGCATCACCGAAACGGCGAGACAGGTTTGTGTTCGGCGGGCTCAAGGTACGCGCGTACTAGATGTGGTCCATGAGGTTGAGGCGGCGACCCCCGGCATGACATTTCAGCGGGCCATGACGATGGTGACGCACGCCGAATGGCATTTTTGCTCGGACGCAATGTATCGCTGGCCTGGCAGCGGCGGCGATTCGTAGAATTAGTAACAGTCCTTGTTCCACGGGCTGGTGTTTTACCCCGCCGCAACCGCGAGCCGGTGATCGTGCGCGAGTTCACCGAGTGGAACAACTACACCGTGTACCCCGCCCTAGGTAACTCCGTTTACCGATCGCGACCGGTCCAGACATGTTCATTGCTCCTGCCTTAAGACGAACTCGTGCATACCGGGGACGGTGAATGCGAGCATGCCTCGCTCGGGCGCGTACACGAGACCCTTTTTGATCAGTTCGTTGCGTGCTACCGACAGAGCACTGGCCCGAGATTTGCGCATGTGCGTCGTCAAACTGGAAACGGTTGTTGGTCCATTGCCGGCCAGCTCGGCCAGTGAGCGCAGCAGTTCCCGCTGTGCGGGCGTGGCGCGTTCCCAGCGGGATCGGTAGAGGCCGTCGTCGACCTCGCGGCTCGCGTCACGAAGTCCCACGCGTACATCGTCGGCCGTGATCGGGGAGCCAATTGCGTTATCCCACACGTGTTTTCCGATGGCTTGTAGGAAGTATGGGTAGCCCTTGGCAACATCGGCGGCCATCGACAAGCCGTCAGCGTTCCACTGCACGTTGAGTGTGTGGGTGGGAATTCTCAACGCATCCAGGGCGGCCGCTTGCTCGAGCAGGCCCACAGACCGGTAGTCGTAGAGCCGCTCGGCGTAGCTGGTGGCGTCAGCCAGCTGCGCGGGCAGTGACGGCAGGCCGGCACCTACGAACATGACGGGCAACGGTGTCTCGCCTTGGCCCAGGTGGTGCATCGCTGCGTTGACCGCCGATAGTTCGTCAGCAGTCGCCTCTTGCAGCTCATCAACGAGGATCAGCACGCCGATGCCCAGGTCGCGTGCCGTCTCCCCCATCACTTCGAGCAGCGCTGCAAAGTCGTCGGCGAAACGACCCGAGTCTGCTATCCCGCGGATCGGATCGACCTCCACTCCCAGCGACACCGAGCCGGCGGCGTCGGCTTTGATGCTGAACGCCTTGAGTACACCCGCCAGCCGCCGTAGCCGCGGCTCGGGGTGGCGGCCCGTGGCCGTACGCATCCCCCTCACCAGCGATCGCGACAACGACACCGACAACGACTCACCGATGCCCGCTTCAACTTTTGCGGTGATCCATGCCCTGTCCCCGGCCCTGCGGAGCAATTCGTTTAGCAGTACGGTCTTTCCCACACCCCGTAGACCGTTCAGGATCCAGCTGCGCTCGCCCTCGCCCAGCTCCTCGGCCCGGCGCACCGCCACATCGAATCCTGTAAGTAGAGGATCGCGACCGGCCAGTGCCGGCGGTCGCCGACCGGCGCCAGGTCTGAAAGGATTGGTGACCGGATCCATTTCTAAGACTCTATCAGACCGTATAAGGTAATCTGTTATACGGGATTAGACGCCCTTATATCGGGCCGCCGATCAGCGTTTGGCGAATCCTCTGAATTTGAGTGACTGCCGATTAGCAGGTCCGGCGGTGCCGGCGGGTAGGGCACCACCCAAGGCGGTACCGGCGGAACCGGCGGTCAATCCCAGGGCCGGCTGTTGGCAGCCGGCGGGCCCCACGTCCAGTTCCAGGTTTCGCTCCAGGCCGTACTGGTTACCGCTTCTAAGAAAGAAGCTATCGTGGCACGAACTTGGGGGCTACGCCGAGGGGATCACTGTGTCATCACCAACCTCGTCGATCGAATGGGCGCCAGGCGCAGTACCTTTCTACCGCCCGACGTTGCTAACCGCGATGGCAGCATGTCTGCTCGGGATAATCGGCAGCCTCGGGCCGTGGATGCAAGTCATGGTGTTCACTATCAATGGCCTCGATGCTTCATGGTGGGGCGTAGCGACACTCACCATGAGCATGATATCGGCGCTAGCGTTAATCACCATCTTTCTCTGGGACAGGACACCACTCGAACCCCGCTTCTCAGTTCCGTTGGCTTGGTTGGTCGTTGTACTAGCGATCGTGGCGAGTCCCCGTTACTGAGTCCACCCCGTTTTGGAGTCGGGTTTGTTTGATCCGGATTCAGTTGATCTCGCAGGCCACCGGGGTGTGGGTGTGCCGGCAAGCCGCAGCGTACTCGGCGGGGGTTCGATAGCCCAGCGCCGAATGGCGGTGTCGGTGATTATGTTCGTGCTTGAAATCGCCGATCACCACGCGGGCCTCGAACAGGGTGTTCCAGTGGTTGCGGTTGAGGCACTCCTTACGTAGCCGGTTGTTGAACGACTCGATATGCCCATTGATCCACGGGCATCCTGGTGGGATGTAGAGCAGGCCGGTTTTGTTCTCGCAGAATCGTTGCAGCGCTTGGGAAACCAGCTCCGGGCCGTTGTCCATGCGCAGCACCTTCGGCGGTCCGCCGGCCACCGCGAACGCCGTCTCGAGTTCGGTCACGAGACGTTCGGCGGTGATGGAGCGCTCCACGATGTTCAGCAGCGACTCGCGGGTGTGCTCGTCGAGCATCGAGGCGATCTTGATGGCCTTGCCGTCGGTGGTGGAGTCGAACTGGAAATCGATCGCCCACACCACGTTCGGTGCATCGGCTACCACCGGCGGGACCGAGGACACCCCAGACCGCTTACGCGGCGAGCGGATCTTGACCTGCAGGCCCTCCTCGCGCCACAGCCGATGGACTTTCTTCTGGTTGACCTCACGACCCACGTCGTAGCGCAAGGCCGCCCAGGCGCGCCGGAACCCGTGGCAGGGGTGTTTGGTGGCGTAGGAGCGCAGCCAGGCTCGCATCTGGGCGTCTGGATCATCCGGAGTCTGCGCCGCGGGCAAGCGGCGGTAGGTGGAGCGGGCCAGCCCAACGGCCTTGCACGCCAGTCGTTCCGACATACTCAGCGTGTCCTTGAGCATGTCCACGGCGCGCCGCTTGGCAGCTGGGCTCAGAATTTTCCCTTCGCGACCTCCCGCAGCGCGTCCTTCTCCAGTTCGGCCTCGGCCAGCAGCCTCTTCAAGCGCGTGTTCTGCTCGCGCAACTCCCGTAGCTCTTTGGCGGCGTCGGTGTCCATGCCGCCGTAGGCGCGGCGCCAGTTGTACAGCGTGGCGGCTGAGACACCCAACTCGGCAGCGATCTCGTCACCGGTCTTGCCTTCAGCAGCCAGCTCGTCCGCGCGGCGCAACTTGCGCACGATGTCCTCCGCGGAATGCCGCTTACGACCAGCCATGTGTTTCATCGTCCCTTCCAGCCCGACCTCGGGCCACAGGACTCTAAAACAAGCTGGACTCATTCACGGGGAACACGCCAATCGCATCAGGTGCTATCGCAACACCGTTCGTAATACGGATCCTTACCGCTCCCCGCGCCAGCATCTTTGGAGCCAGCATTGGCCCGACCACCGGGTGGGGTCTGTGGCTCTTGGTTTTCGCTGCGATCCTGCAGTTAGGGGCAGCGGCAGTCGTCGCTGTTCATTTGACCAATTGTGTCGACCGATTGACTCTGGTCGGAGAATCTCACCATGGATGGACCAGCCGCTGGCGAGTGACCGCCGGTGTATGCGCAGCCACGGTCCTGCTTTGCAGCGTCACCTATTTCACATTCCAATGGGACCTCTCAGCCGACACCGAACAATCGTCGGCACATGAGCAATTGTTGTTCCCTAGTGTCACGATGCCGCCATCGCCTCCTAGCTCTACGCCGCCACCCCGCCGAGTCGATGTGCCATCTCAAACGCCATCGACGAATCCCGCCACCACCGCAGACAAACTGTCTGCTGCCACCGCCGCAGAACAGCGCAAGATGGATCGCCGCGTCGCGCGCGACTTCGCTGGCGAATGGCTCCTTTACACAAAAGCGTTGCGTAACGGAATATCTCAATACAACTATGCCTATTATGCCGACCAGTGCACGCCCACAGGGCTCGGCCCGATAACAGCGACCGGTCTCTGGATCGACGTGGATGGCCGCGCGATCGTGCGAACTGAAATATTGGGCGTCTTCAGCAAGACCCGAATGATGTCATTCGAGGACGGCGCTTGGTACCAGGAGCCCGACTATTTTCTCCTAACAAACCTCGGCAAATCAGGTCCGGAACTCGTCGCCGCCGACAAAGCTCTCGGTCACTGCGTCAGCTGATCGGCGCAAGTCCGGACGTTGCGGGTGCCTGACTTCCAGCGAGCCGAACGGCCCTCGCACTTCCGTTGAGGTCTACCACGAACCCACACGTGTTGGTACTCCCACCGGTGTCTGGTCGTCGCGCGCCGACAGGCGGCCGGCGGCGACAGCTGATAGCGCTTGGGCAGCGTGTTCTGCGACTACAGGGATGCGCTCGAACCGTGCGGTTTGCCCAGCGGTCGTCACCCAGGGCCCAGCCGAGTGGGCCAAGGCGTCATCCTGGTCGTGGGCCGGGTAGGCCAGCACACCAAGCTCGGCGTCGTGTCCGGCGAGGTAAGCAGCGAGCTGGTAGAGATCGCCCCGGTCGACGCCGCTCGGGTTACCCGACCACGAGCGCAGCCGCTTGTACTTGGCGTCGATGACTGCACATACTCGCCCACCAGAGTCATGCACCACGATGTCGGGTTTGAGCCGCCCCATGTGAATTTCGGGCTTGGCGTGCGACCGCAACAAGTGCATTCCTTGTTGTTCTGCCGTGCCGTGAGCCACGCGGGTAGCGCCAAAGGCACGTCGCGCAGCGTGTAGCAGGAACAGCTCCCAGAGTTCAGCCACGTCGATCAGGACGCCGGATAGGTCAGCGGCGCTCGCCGACGTCAAATATCCTCGCCGCTTTGCAATTTCGTACGACAGGTGCGCGACGCCTTCGAACCGTCGGCTGATGGGGGTATATCGCACGCGGCGCAACGCCGCGGAGGTCGGTAGGTCAGGTAGAGCGCCGACCACACCGCGCAGCTGCGCCAAGACGCTACCCGTCGTGGCCGGCCGCCAGGTCGGTTTGAACGGCTGCAACGACCGCAGCGCTCGATCTGCCAGAACGATCACCCGTGCGACCGGGTTGTCGAGATCGCGGTCATGGCGCACGGTCGTCACGAGGGGACTGCCCGCTCTGCGATGCTTTGACGTGCCAGCGACATCGAGGCGGCCCCGCACAAATAGTTCGTCGTGGCGGGTGAGTCGACGCAATCGGGGTGTGCCGTGCCGAGCAGCGTCGGCCACTGCCGCTGACCACACTCGGTCGATCACTTCCACGATAAGCGGCGCCCGCGTCCCGGACGTTGCTGAACGGGGCACCACTGTGACATTGAGCGCCAGGGCGAGCCAAGCACCGATCACTTCGATGCCCAGGCGCGGTTCGATGCGGATCTCTCGGTCTTCGAATCGCAACTCGCCGATATAGCGCCCCGCCCACCAATTTCCGTCAGAGCCGCGGCTGAGTGCGGCCTCGTCCTCGTCATCGACACGCGTCCCACGCCCGGCGAGCCGCAGGACGTGATCCTGCTCGCGTAGGCGAGTGGCTAGACGTGCCAGCCATGCATCTTCGGAGGGATTCGCTGCGGTCCGCAGTGAGAGGTCCTGGAAGATGACCGGTTCACTCACGGGAGGGTTCCGCTGAACAGCACCGCTTTCAACCGCGCACGCTCACTGGCAGCGACATCCGCCTCGAGTCCACCGAGATACTGCATCAACAGCGGTTCCAATGAGTAGGTCCACAGATCGTTCAGACCGGGCCGCGGCTTTCCATTCGTGGCCCATAAAACCCCTCCTCCTGAGAGGGTTTTGCGACCGCGCAGCCAGTTGCCGACGAAAAATGATGCGTCGAAGTAGTACGTGTGGCCGAGCTCGTACTGCGATCCGAGGTGCGGCGAGGCCGATATGGCCTGGTTAAGCAACCCCGCTCGTTCAGCGAGGAGAGTCATGTCGTCGACTGCCCGATCCCAGCCCCACTTTGTGGGTGAGTGTTTGCGCCAGCGGTTCGCGTTGACCGCAATGATTGCTGATGCATCGAATTCTGCTGGGCGCCAGAAGAATCGACGCCGTAACGCGAAGTCGAGCTCCTCGACGGACTGGTCGATCAGGTTCATCGTGCCGATCACGAACAGGTTGGACGGCAGCGCCAGCGTCGCTACCTGATCGTCTCCGTTGTCGCTGTTGACACCGGGAAGGATCGCAACTGAGTCGCGATTCTCCAGCAGGCTGAATGCTTCACCGAACATCCGGCTCAGGTCGGTGCGGTTGATCTCATCGAGAACAAGAACCACTGGCAACCGGTCCTTCGCAGGAACAGCATTGATCGCCTTGACCAACAACGGCAGGTAGCCGGGAACGTAGGTTGTACTGCCGTCCGGTGTCAGACGCAGCCCCCGGATGAACTCCTCATAGCCGTAACCGGGATGCAGTTGTAGCCAGTGCACATTCGCCGCAATATAGCCGTCAAGTGCTGCTTGTTCGGTGAAAAACCTTGCTGCACCCCACTTTTCCAAGGCTGCCCGCCGAATGATCTGTTCAGCCAGTTGACGTGTCCGGTGTGTCTTGCCCGTGCCGGGAGCACCGAAGACGACGAGCTGCTTCTTGTACGCCAGAAGGTCAATGTCGCTGGCACCTTCAGACTGAGTCGAACCGGGATCCCAGATCGATTGCAGCGGCGGCCGATAAAAGTCGAACATCGAATCGCCGCCACTGGGCTGGGCACCCGTGGCCGCCAATCGCTGCCGAATCTCATACAGCCGCTCATCAACATCGTCGGAGACAGCGTCACCAGTCAAGAATTCGTTGGCGAACGCATCGACAATCACGCGCTTATGGGTGCGACTGGATATTCGCTCGAACTCGTCGGGAAACAACAGGTGCAGCAGGATGTGTCGCATTTCGCGTACTGCGATCCCCGCGCTCGCAGCGTCAGCGAAGTCACGCATCCGCCACGGGTCTGTCAGGAGCTGCTGCTGCTCGTGCGGTTCGCCGATGGCTTTGAAGCGCAGACAGAAATCGATCAGGTAGCCGATCTGGCGGTCGCGGGTGAGGTTGTAGCCCGGTCCGGGATTGCCGATGCCCTCGCTCATCGCCTCCGAGATCTTCTGCCACCCTGGCGGCAGCTCCTCACCCAGCGGCGCAACTATCGACTTGAGCATGGCGCGCTTTGCCGGGGTGCCGATGGCTTCGCGCACGAACAGCAAATAGATGGCGACGAGTTCAACGACCAGCCAACGGATTTCTTCATCAGCGGTTTCCAGTTGCAGCGCCAACTTCTGACCGAAGCTCTGATCAGCACCCTGCAGCGGGTTCTCAATCAAGCGCTCCCGGAAGTCCTGCAGGTTCTCGATTGTCCAAACGCTGCGATCGGGAAAGATCAGCGACCCCGATTCCAGGAGGCACGCGTTTTTCCACTCATCGATCAGGGCATCGGTTTTGACGCGACTGAACCCCGAACCGATAAACCGCGCCACAGCCTGAAGTGTAATCGCGCCGCCCGACTCCGAGATCCGATGATCGGCCCTGGCGCTGGGCATTGCGACGCGCTACGTGCGCCCGCACATGAGCTGCACCGGCGGCTTGGGGTCGGCGCGCGCGAGCGCAGTGCGCCGGGGCCGGCTTCTGGTCATCCTGGCGCCTTTCGTCGGATTGCTTGCTGCCACAAATTGACTCGTGTAGGCACGAGTTGACAGACACCACAGACGATGCGAAGGAAAGTACGCGTTGGTGACATACCGGTTATACGAGGATCACGGAGCAGTTGCCACATGCCCGGCATTCGCGGAGTCCGATGATTTCGACGCCCTGCGGTTGTGGGCAGTCACTAACAACGATTGGAAGGGCACGCGGAAGGTCGCGGTGATTGCTTCCGACGAGGGTCGCTTCTGGCTGATACGCCGAGACGGCTCGGTGTTGCGTGAAGTCAGCCATGAGCGCGGAATCACGGGAGGTCGTTCTCAGGCGGAGAAGCTCGCGCAAAGACTTGATGGCACTAAGCCCTTCACTCCCAAAGGCGCCGCAGACCTGAACTACGAATTGCCCTCCCTGAAGCGGTACCAGCACAAGACGATCCGCGTGCCCAAGACGTGACACGAACCACCGCTTCTCTGTACGAGCGAGGGTTCGCATCATTCCGCGACACTGGTCTGGATTTGATGGCTTGGGTGGCGGCTGACCAACGAGTCCGAGGGGAAGGGTCGGGGGGCAAACCTTTCGCCCGCGCCGGAAACGAAGCCTCGGCATTCGTGATGCGTTCGGCGGCCGGCACGTCGTCGGCCTCGGCGCTGGCGGCTCGCCGAGCACCGTTCCCTCCCTCTATCGCGTTGCGCGAGTGCGCATGGTGCCGTTTCTATATGCGATGGCACCCGTCCGATTTGCTGGATCGGCCACGTGGCTGGGTGCCGATAGTCGTCAGGGGACTGTCGATGCTGTCCCGTCAGCGCCGGGCAGCCCATCTGGTGCGCCGATGCCGCGGGTACCGCCCTTACCGGCAGTGGCATTGAGCAGGTCAAGGGCAGCGGCGTTGCCGCCGTCGCCACCATCGCCGCCTCTGCCGGTCGCGCCGTTGCCGCCGTTGCCGCCGTCGCCACCGACACCCTTTCCCCCTCCGAAGGCAGTCCCCGTACCGCCGGACCCTCCGTTGCTGCCTGTCAGGCCATCGACACCCGCGCCGCCTGCGCCCCCGTGGGCGTTGCCGGTGCCTGCGGTGATTGCGTCACCCCCGTTGCCGCCGATATTGGTGCCCGTACCGCCCGCACCGCCGATGGCGTTGCCGGGACCGCCGGAGGTGAATGATCCGTCCGTAGCGACGTAGGCATTCCCTCCGTTGCCGCCATTGCCAGCGCTGAAAACGGTGGTGCCGTTACCGCCGGTCCCACCGGTGGCGTTGCCCGTTCCGAAGTTGCGTGCCTCACCGCCGGCGCCCGCGACTCTAGCGTTGCCGCCGTTGCCGCCGGTCGCGTCACCAGCACCGGCGGCGTACCCGCTGCCACCCTTCCCGCCGTTAAAGGAGCCGCTGCCGCCGCTTCCTCCGATGGCGTTGCCCGGACCACCAGAGGTCATTGAGCTGTCTTTAGCGACGAACGCATTTCCGCCATCACCGCCGCCCCTGCCGCCACCGTCACCGCCATTGCCACCCGTGGCATTACCGGTTCCGTAGTTATAGGCATCTCCGCCGTCCGCACCGCCAGTGGCGTTGCCGCCGCGGGCAGTTCCGCTGCCGTATGCGATGGCATCCCCCCCGTCGCCGTTAGCGAAATTGTTGCCGGTACCGCCGATCCCGCCAGTCGCGGTTCCCTGCCCAAAGGTCGAGCCGGTCCCGCCCATACCACCTGTGCCTCCGCCGGTACCGCCCTGGCCGCCGCCTGCGTTTCCACTGCCATGGGCGTAGGCGGCGCCGCCCTTGCCGCCGACACCCGAGTTCGCACCCCCGACGAGTTCGCCGTTACCCGACCCTCCCGTTCCACCTGATGCGTTCCCGCTTCCGTAGGTATAACCAGCCCCGCCGATACCACCGGTCTTCCCTAGTCCTCCGGCACCGCCAAGGGCGTCTCCGCTTCCGTAGGCGTAGGCGTCGCCCCCGATACCGCCGTAGCCGGGAATGCTCTGGCCGCTGCCAAGCCCGCCAGCTCCGCCGGCACCTCCGTAAGCTGTCCCGCCGCCCTGGGTCACCGCCGTGCCGCCAGCCCCTCCGACGCCGCCGATCACACCTCTGCCGCCGGCACCGCCATTGCCGGCGACAGCGTTGCCGGGTCCAGCCTCGAGGGCCGCACCTCCATCGCCTCCAGTGCCGCCGGTCAACCCCATGCCTCCATCGCCGCCCACACCGCCGGCACCGCTGGTGAACCCGTTGCCGCCGGCGTAACCATTGCCGCCAGTACCTCCGGTGCCACCAACACCGATGGGGCTCGCCCCACCCATTCCGCCGGCACCACCGGCGCCACCGGCCCCGGTGGCCCCCACTTGACCGAACGGAGAACCAAGCCCGCCGCTGCCCCCTCTACCGCCGTCGCCGCCGTTTCCACCAGAACCGGCGCCCGCGCCGACATCGGCCACCCCCACGCCCCCGATGCCACCGGACCCGCCAACTCCCCCTGCCCCACCGCTACCGAGCAACCACCCGCCCTTGCCGCCGACACCCCCGGTCCCGCCGTCGCCGCCGCGCATACCTGACGCACCCGTCACGCCCGTGCCGCCCACTCCCCCGTTGCCACCATTGCCGAAAAGGCCGGCATCGCCACCGCGACCTCCCGCCTGACCAGGCGCCCCGGACCCGCCATTGCCGCCATTGCCCCACAGGATTCCACCCGCGCCGCCGTTGGCGCCCGAACCGGGTGCTCCGTTGACACCGTCGCCGATCAGCGGACGGCCTAACAGTGCGTTGGTCGGCGCGTTGATCACGTCGAGAAGGATCTGCTCGACGCTAGCGGCCTCGGCACCGGCGTACGCCGATGCGCTGCTGTTCAGCGTCTGCAGGAAACGTTCATGAAACGCTGCCGCGTCGTTAGACAACGACTGATATGCCTGGCCATGCCGAGAAAAAAGCGCGGCGACCGCCTCAGACACTTCATCAGCTGCCGCGGAAACCACCTGGGCGGTGGTGTTTGCGGCTGCTTGGTTTGCGGTGCTCAACGAGGAGCCGATTCTCGATACGTTGGCTGCCGCGGCAGCAAAGGAATCTGGGAATGCGTGAACATAAGACATTGAGTTCCCCCGAACTAGGCCGAGTCGGGTCAGACCACGAATCGGTCCCTTTTCCTGCGGCGTACGCCGCTTGAATGGCGTCGTTGGACACGCGCCCAACCGCGGAATCGTACCCGGCTATCAAACGCATGGGTGAAAGTTACTGCTATTACTAGAGAATTCAAACGTCGACGTCCACGTCAGCCGTGCTCATGCCTGCCACGAGACGCGCACGCGCGACTCTAAGCAGAGTTGGCGACCACCACGCCAAATTCCCAAGCTCTGATCATCGCTGGCGGTCCCCCTGAGAGGGACCCGTTTGGTGGTCCAGTCGCTATGCGACTTTCGGTTGATGGGTCGCGGCCCACTGTAGGGCAAACTCGGCTGGGGTGCGATCGCCATGGGCGGAGCGGGGCCGGTTGGCGTTGTAATCAGGCTCTTCATGATTGACGGTGTAGTTGAGGCCTGAATCCGCCGGCTTCGAGTAGTGATCTGGCGATGTAGTTGGGAGGTTGCGGAAGCAAAGAGCGGGCGCCGACACTGAGGGTGGTGATCAGTGCCTGTAGTCCCAGCTTTCTGCCTGTAGGTCAACAGGTCAGCGCCGGTGTGCAGGGTGCGCCGCGCCCGATAGAGCGGATCCTGTTTGCGGCCTCGGTGCCCGCAGGTGGCCAACTGGACCACGCAAATGCCGGCCGGAGGAGCTGCCGGTGCACGCCTGCGTCGTAGACCGCATTCCTATTTGAGGAGGTCTGACCGACCACAGCTCCTGGCACGTGTCCAGACACCCGTACGGCCACGGACCGGACGAAAACTCAGCATCCGACACGACCAACTAGCGACACGGTGGGACCCAGATCGTCGGTGCTCGGCAGTACCGTGAAGGTGGTTCGGCCGAAGTGGGAGTGCGATTGATGGGCGACGATCGTGGCGAGCCGCTGGGGCGGCGCGGCCGACGGCCGCACGACTACTTCGACAGTGTTCCCAACCACCTCGATACTCTTCCCGACTACAGAAGGCTGGCTCGCAAAATCGGACAGGAGATCGCCGCGACCCGACCGCCGAATGTCCTGCTGCACAACGGTCGCGTGTTCTGGAAGCTCACCGACGCCGACAGTGGAGCACTCGCCTGGCTCGCATTCACCCGTCCAGATGCGCGGTCGGCACTGGCCCGGCGCAAGGTGTGGACCCTGATCCCGCACCTGCAGGAATTCATCGCTAACTGGTTCGTGAGCGTCGACCACGAGTTGACCGATCAGAGCCGGTGGATACATACAAATATCGACGTCTATGAGGCACGCGAACTTGGGCTGCTGGTGCCGCGGCCGAAAGCCGAAGACATCAAGCGGATCACCCGACCCGAAGCAATGCTTACCCTCGACGACATCGACCGGCACAAAGTGACGACCGTACTGGGCAAGGGAACTGCTCAAGCGATGAAGGCTCGGCGATGACTCGTCTGAAGAAAAAGAAATTCCTGGCCTGGGCGTACGACGACCTACTCACGAACACGACCCGCGGAGTGCTGGCTGAGTACATCGTGGCGACGGCACTCGGGATTCACGACACGAAGCGCGTGGAATGGGTCCAGTACGACCTCGACATAGACGGTGTCGGGGTAGAAGTGAAGTCGGCTGCCTACGTGCAAACGTGGGAGCAGGCCCAGATTTCAGAGATCACGTTCAGCATCCGCCCCGCAAAGGGCTGGGACGCCCGCACCAACACCTCTGCGGCCAGTGCGAAGCGAAGCGCCGATGTATACGTCTTCTGTCTGCTCGAGGGTCAGGACCGCAAACGTATCGACCCGCTCGACGTCGCGCAATGGACGTTCTATGTGCTGGCCACGAACGAGCTCGACCGACAAGTTCCGACGCAGAAGACGATTCGGCTCGGACCGCTGAAAGCTCTCCGTCCGCGCCAGTGCACATACGACGAGCTCAAGGCCGCCGTTCATGAGGCAGCAGCGGTTAGTCGCGGCGCTTAGAGTGTCGTCCCCGCGCGGTTGCGTCATGCTGCCCCTGCGGCAAATAGTTAGGTCCCCTCAAAAGATGTCCGCAGGAAGTGAGAGGGACCCGTTTGGTGTCCAGTCGCTATGCAAGTTTCGGTTGATGGGTCGCGGCCCACTGTAGGGCAAACCCGGCTGGGGTGCGATCGCCATGGGCGGAGTGGGGCCGATTGGCGTTGTATCAGCTCGCCAGTCCTCGATAATGACGCGGGCTTCTAGCAGCGAATCAAAGCGCCACATGTTGAGCAGCTCGTCCCGCAGTAGGCCATTGAATGATTCAATCCAGGCGTTCTGCCACGGCGACCCCGGATCGATGAAAAGTGAACCGGCACAGTGGAATCGACACCAATCGGACACGGCGTGGGCGACGAACTCAGGCCCGTTGTCGAAACGCACATAGTGCGGCGCCCCGTGCGTGAGCGCCAGACGGTCCAGGACGTCGACGACACCGTCGGCGTCGATCGAGCGATCCACCTCGATGGCGAGTGCTTCGCGGGTGAACTCGTCGATGACGTTGAGCATCTTGAGGGTGCGCCCGTTGGCGGTGGTGTCGAACTGAAAGTCCATCCCCCAGATCACGTTCGGCCGGATTGGGGACATCGCGCCGACGGCGACCCCGATCCCGGTCAGCCGCTTCTTGCGGCGCCGCTGGGGCACCCGCAGGCCCTCCTCACGCCACAGCCGGCGGATGCGCTTGTTGTTGGCCTACCAGCCGGCTCGCCGCGCCATCTTCGCGGCCCGGCGCCACCCCCAGTGCGGCCGGTCGACCGAAAACCGGTGCAGCCGGCTGGGCCGCTGATCTCTACCAAAATCGCCGTCGCGCCGCGGAGGTCCGGCCAGTTACAGTGTGTATTGAGGCGTGCAACAGGGGGCCTGGTGAGAAAAGGTGCAATCTTTGCCGCTGCAGCCATATCTGCAGCTTCGGCTAATGCTCCGGCCGCGCATGCCGATCAATACGATTACGTGCACACCCTCGACAACAAAGGGATCTATTACAGGTCGATCTCGGACATAATCGATATCGGTAAACTGACGTGTTCGCGTCTGCGGGCGGGCTCTCCCGAGTCAGCGGGCGCACCAGCATTAGCCGCAGGTTATTCCGCCAACGAGGTCGCGATCATTGTCGTGGCTGCGACGACGAACATGTGTCCCGACCAAATTCCGACATTGCAGTCTTATATAAATGCCCCTCCACCTCAGCAATCGCCTCGAGCAAAGCCCAATCCCGAGGAAGGGGCCCTGAGTGTCAGCGTCCCAATGTCCCATCCCCCCTGCGACGGTACGGGCATTGTTGTATTTGGATCGGTAACCACCCCCGGTCAGTACGCACAAGGCGTCCAAAGGCTCCTCGACGCCAACCCCGGCGCGTCTTACTTGCGGACTGATCAGTCATGCCCGTCCCTACGCCAAACAACGGACGACGGGAACCCGATTTACGCGGTATACCGGACAGTCGGCAAGTCCCAGTCCGATGTATGCAGCGCTGTAGCCGCTGCAGGCAACAATGCCTACGGTAAATGGCTCGACAACAAGACAGATGAAAATTTCGTCATTCCGTGTTGACTAGGCCTATCCATGTTTGGTGGGAGTCCTGGACAATGCAGCGCCAACAGCGGTCGCCGCCGCGTGACCGTCCTCGGGTCGTTGCGAGTTGGCACCTGGTTGGCCAATCAATGGATCTCGAACAAGACCACGGGCTTTGGAGGTGCTGAGCAATGAAGGCGTTCATCCTCACGGTGGGGGTGGCGATACTCTCCATCGGCATCGGCGTCGGTACGCATCGGCTCTCAGCTGCTGAGTACGGGTCCACTGTTTCCTGCGGTACTGCCTACAGCCCACAGTCACGCGACGCCTACGCGCAAGACACGAAGAACGCGATGGTTGGGCCCCGTCGCACAGATCTAGAAAGCGCTTGCGAGAACATGTCTGCAACGTGGAAGGTTGTGGCATACGCGGTGACCGGCTTCGGTGCTGCAGTGTTGCTAGGCGGTCTTCTCGTCAGGACCTTTCGGGAGTGAGCTGCACCGCGAAGACGCGACCGCAGCGATCCGCGACGCTCGTCGCCGCGACGGCGTGGCCCAAAGCCATGGCGATAGCCTCTGTTTTGGGGGATGTTTTCTCAGAATTCGTATGCCGAATCAGTATCGATGATTTTCGCGAACAACGACGTTAACCCTCCAAGGTCGTAACTGGTTCGCGCGCGGTGGCATGCACCGTGCAACTCGGTCAGATCAGTCTTCTGCCAGTTGAGGCCCCGTCCGCTCTCGGAGAGCAGGAGGGCAAAGAACTCTCGAGTGCAGCGTCCATTGCCCTCTCGAAAAGGGTGAGCGAAGTTCGCATAGTCGTAGAGGTAGGCGACGGTTGACGCGAGGTCGGCCTCGGAAACGTCTTTCAGCTGGTGAAGCCGATGTACTTCGGCGGCGACGTAGGTCATCGGCTGGCCGACGTTACCTGGGGGACAGAACGACTCGCCTTCCTTCTCGATACCGACAGTCCGCACGTCACCGGCCCACTCGTATACGTCCTGGAAGAGCTGCCGGTGGATCGCGCAGAGGAACGTGAGGTCGTATGTGCGGTCACCGAGAAGGTCTGGGGCCTCGCGCAATTCGATAACGCGTGCTTCGACTAGATCGTTCTCCGCGTCTCGCAGCCTCTCATAACTCTGGGCGCCGACTCGGTTTCTTAAAATCCTGGTACTAGGGATGAAATAGCCTCGCCAGTTTCGTTCGAGATCGCCTGTGTCCCAAGGATGCGGCACTCCTGGCCAGTTATTTCAGGTTGTACCGACGCCGGACACGATCGCGCAGTTCGGCGGCGGTGATGGTGCCGCGTGCGTAGTCGACCTGGTCGGCGCGCGTGGCGTCAGTGCTTCGTGAACCTTCAAGCTCAGTGCTGCGCCGGATCGCGCGCACAGCCTTGACCCGGCGCTTGGCCTTCTGCAAATCGCTCACTTGGAACACCGCCTTCAGTGATGTTTCTTGAGGATAGTGGACACAGCCGACATCAGGTGGAAGGGCCCACGCGAGCCTGGGGCGCTGAAATGCCTATGTGCTTGCGAGTGCGGCGTGGCGCCGGCAATCGGCCCTTGCTCAGCCGATGTAAAGCCCGGGCGTGCGGTCGAGGTGCGCTGTTGCGCTAGGCGGTGAGGGCTTCCTCGGGTAGTGGTGTAGCCAGTAGGTCGGCGACGGTGGACTCGAACAGCGCTGCGACGTTGACACCACGCAGTTGCGCGAGTCGGGTCAGCCGTGCGTGTTCTTCTGGACGAAGGCGCAGGCCTACCATCTTCGTTCGCTGCCGGGTTTCGGTGCCCTTGCGCCGGGCCCGGTGTTCGGTTTGTGTTGTCACCACAGTTCCCCTCGACAACGCTGCGCTTACCTTCTCCCAGGCCTACCGGTGGGTCCCAGCGGCCGATGTTTTTAGTTTAGCCCATTGATGTCACTAATTTGCGACATGACAGGCACATCGAGTCGTCGATCCGCGCTAGAATGCCGCTAATTAGTAGCATTATGCACCTAATGCCGGCACGGGAGGAGGCAGGCTCTCCGCGGGCGGGTCGAGGTTGATGAGCGAGTTGAAGCAGGCGCCACCGGGTGTGGAGACCACACCGACGGGTCCGCACGTGTTGCTGCAAGAGGCAGCAGCACGTCTGGGTAAGGACCCGCGCACCGTGGTGCGGGCGATCAAGGCCGGCCAGTTGCGTGGTGGCGCGATTCCGCGTCCTGAGCGGCTGCGGTGGTACGTGTACACCGACGCACTTCCACCTCAGCCCACCCCCTCCCCCACCGCGGCCTCGAGCACGGAGCTCAGCGACTTGCGGGCGCAGCTGGTGACCCAGGTGGAGGTTAATAGGCTGTTGATCGCGGCGCAGCAGGAGATGTTGGCGGCCGAGAGCAGCGCTGACCGTTATCGGGCCGCGGCCCAACACTATTTGGACGCACTGGCGCAGTTCGTGACGCCTGGGCATCTGGGTGAATTGGCTGATCGCCTGTAATTGCGCGTCGCAGATGGGTTGAGTTGTACGACGAGGGGTGCTGTTTTACGCCTTGAGCAGATTCAGGAGCCGGTCGACGCCGTCCGTGCCGAGATATTCCCGCAGCGCGTCAGCTAGCAGATTGGGTTGACTGTCGAACTTCGACAGTGCGGTGGTGATTGCGCGCGACCGGGATGGGGCTGGTGTGGGCGGGTCTCCGGTGGGTTTGTCGTTGGACTGCTGCTTGTCTTGAGCGGCGCGCCAGCGGGCGACTTGCTGTTCTAGAGGGACTCGGGCGAGTGAGCGGGCCTCGCGGATTGCCAGTTCGCCGCGTCGTAGGGCAGTTTGCAGTTCGGGGGCCAGTTTAAGTAGGGCGCGTCGTTGCGAGACCCAACCTTCGGTGCGGTGAAGGCGTTGGCCGGCGACGTCGGCCCGTCCGCACTCGGCGACGAGGGCCTCGACCGCGCGGGCTTCCTCGATGACGTCGAAGTCTTGCCTGTCAACGTTTTCGGTGATCGCGGCGGAGATGAGGGTGACGCGGTCACGGGCAATGGTGTCGTTAACGACAACGTCGAGGTCGGCGCGGCCGTATTTGTGTGCTGCGGCCAGCCGGCGGCAGCCGTTGACGACGACATAGCGGGTGGTGATCTCGTCGTCGGGGTACAGGGCCCGGTAGGCATTGGCAGTGACGACGACTGCGGGTTGCAGTTGCATATCGGCGATCGAAGCGAGGTCGGCGAGGTCACCGAGATCCTCCCGGGGATTCCGCGGATTAGGGGTCAGCTGCGCCAGCGGGGCGCTGCGTGCTGGCCCGGCCTCTGGCTGCTGGTCCACGGGTGAGTTGTCGCCGACATCGGCGGCCAGTGCCGCCAGGCTGGTTCGCTTGCCGCGGGCGGCCATTAGTCCCTCCCCCGATGTTGAGTTCCAGTGCGAAGCGGTAGAAGTCTTCACGCGCTTGCAGCGCGACGCGGTTGGTTGGGTATTCGGTGACGACCTGTCCGTCGGCGCTGGCTCGGGCGTGCAGTTTGTAGTGCCGGATGACAGTGTGGGCCAGGGGCCATTTGTTGAGTCGAACGAATTCCTTGGTTTCGTTTAGGTCGTGGACGCCGTCTCGAGGATCCCAGTTGTTGATCACGACGGTGTAGGGCAATCCGCGTGGTTTGACGACTTTGTTGATGGTGCGGGCTGTGGGATCGAAGGACAGAGGTTCGGTCTCGATCGGGATGATAACCCGGTCGGCGAGGTCCAGGACGGTGCGTAGCGCGTCGGCAGCGGGTCCGCGGCCGAGTGGATCACTGGTGGCAGCGCCGGCGTCGAGGTCGATCCAACCCGGGGTGTCGACATAGACGTGTTTGATGGTGGGCAGCTCTTTCAGCCGCGCCAGGCCAGCGAGGTCGTCGTGGGCTTGAACGATGTGGAATGGCAGATCGTCGATCCGCGACGCCCACCACACGGCAGAACCCTGCGGGTCTACTGAGATCGCGGCCACCGGAGATGTGGCGTCGGGGTCGTCGTGATCATTGCAGACGTCGGCGGTCACGGCAGCCAGGTTGACTGCGATGGTGCTCTTGCCGACGCCGCCTTTCTGATTGAGAACGACGTGCACAGCCATAGAAGGCCTTCCGTATGCTTCCCCCGCACGGCGGAGTACTTCGGATCGGATGGAGCTTGATGCTAGCGGGCGCCAACCTTCTTGCGCTGCGGTGACACACCGGCTGTGTCGTGGGTCTCATCAGCACCCCATGCCAGCAAACCGTTTGCTGCTTTACCGCGGTAAAGTACCCGAATTCGGCACCATGAGGGGCTATCGGCTCGTTTCGAAACTCGTTTCCGACGCTCGCGTTTTGCTAGATACCCGGATTTCACGGTAAGCGCGAGCACTTATGAGTCGTTGCATACTGCGTGCGCGAGTCTCCCAACCAGGATGCAACAACCTCACAGGCACAACTGTCACGCAATCAGCGCGTCGCGGAGCCGCCGCGTCACATACTCACCAGGCGATCGGATGACTCCGTGACACCAACACACCATCGTGGAATCATCGCATCAGCAGGTGACGATCGCCGGGCCACCTGGCGATCACGTCACCCGGTCGCGGCAGCACACCGTCACTCAATCACCAAGTCACCGGGTCACCTGGCGATCACGTCACCCGGTCGCGGCAGCACACCGTCACTCAATCACCAAGTCACCGGGTCACCTAACGATCACGTCACGAGATCGCCGCAACACACCGTCACCTGATCACCGAATCACCAGGAGATCGCGTGACGACGTGGCGGCAACACACCGTCACCTGATCACCGAATCACCAGGAGATCGCGTGACGACGTGGCGGCAACACAGTGTCACGGCGTCACCGAATCACTGCATCGCTGGAGCACCCGGTGATGATGTCACCTGATCGCGCCAACACGCCGTCACTGCATCGCAGGGACACTGCATCACCTCGTGTTCTAATCACCTTGTGACTATTGGGATCTAAGGGGATAAAGTGAAAGCTGATGTAATCGCGGTCGCAAACCACAAGGGTGGCGTGGGCAAATCCTTTACCGCGGTGAGTCTTGCTGCGGGATTGGCCCAAGGCGGCTGGCGCACCCTGTTGGTGGATTGCGACGCGCAGGCCAATGCGACGTCGATGTTCGATCCGGACGACGACGTCGACCTGGACCTTTATGACCTGATCGCCGACCAGGCTCCGGTCGCACGGGTGATCCGCAAGACACGAATCGCGAACCTCGAAATCATCCCCTCTACATTGGCCGTCGCGAAGCTCGATCAACAGCTGGTCATGATGCACAGGCGCGAGTACCAAATGGCGATGCGGCTAGAGCCGGTCTACGAGGACTACGACGCCATCGTAATGGACCTTTCACCCAATCTGGGTCAGCTAGTCATTTCTGCTCTGAATGCCGCTGACTGGATGATCGTGCCTACCGACGCCAGTAAGTGGGGGAGGCGCGGCGTCCACATGTTCATGGAGTGGGCCGGATCCCTACGCGAGCACCAGGTGCTTTCCGCTGAGCTGCTTGGAGTCTTACTGACCAAATACGAGCCGAATACGGTCATCAGCCGGGACACCCTTGCTGCATTGAAAGACGACGGTTTGCCGTTGTTTGAGACGTTGATCCCGAAACGCACGGCGGCGGAGCGGATGGTTACCGGCTGTTATGTCCTCGGGGACGTTGAAGCCGACCCCGACCTCGCACAGGCGTACGCAGCATTCACCGTCGATGTGATGAAACGGGTCAATGAGGGTCGTCGTAACCGAGGGAGGCACTATGGGTAAGAACGTCGCTGACGTCGTCGTCGGCATGTTGTCAGACGTGGGATCGGCGACCCGGCCCCCCGCCCGGGCGACCGACCCTGGGACGGCGCCGGCCTCGAAGGCCGAGACCCCCGCTCCTGTGACTCCGCAATCGCCCGAGCCGTCCGACGCGCCGCCGGCGCAGGTTCAAGCTGCTGACCCCGCAAAGGCGGCGTCAATCTCCCCAGCCTCATCATCGCCCTTGTCACGTTCAGATCGCCAGGGCGAGCCCGGCGCTCCGCGAACGCTGCGTTTGCGACCCGAAACCGCGGGAGAATTGCGGGCGGCGTGGTTGTCGGCCAAGCGTGAAGACGTCTTGTTGACAGCACAGGATTTCGCCTCCGATCTCGTCGAGGAAGCTCTACGACTTCGTCGTCGACGTCAGCGGGTAGCCAGCTCAGCCTGACAGATCGGGCAAACGCCGCGCGGCGCCGACGGACGCTCTCGCCTGTGTACCCAGCAGCGTTGATGGGGCGGTTGAACGCTTTACCGCGGTAAAGCGGCTAACACCTACCCGCGCATCATCCGGACACGACAAAAGCTGAATCTGCGGTTGACGCCTGTCAGCGCAGTCCGCTGCTGGCCAGAGGGACTGGAGTGGCGCCGAGGATCTCGGCCAGCAAGCTCAAGGCTCGTTCCTCGTCGGTTTGGGGCGGCCCAGTCGCCAGGACTGCGCTGAGGTACTCATGACGGTGCGGGTCACAGGGTTCTGCGGTCACGATGTCGGGGACCGCCAGATCGTCCGGTGGCGGTAGGTTGCGCGAGTTCTCCCGCAGGGTCAACCAGGTGTTCCATACTGCCCGTTCACGCTGGTGTCGCTCGATACGCTGGGCACGGTACTGCGCCAAGTGATGGGCCGAAGCGATGTCGTCCAGACTGGTAGGGCCCGGTCCCACGCGGCCACGGCTGCGCACGATGAGGCCCGCTGTGGCCAATGCGGCCAGACTTACATAGCCGGTGGTGGCGGAGATGTGGGCGGCGGCGAAGACGTCTTTCACCTCGGTCAGTCCGCGGTGTACGACGAGGTCATAGACGCGGCGGTGACGGTGTCCTACGACGCGCCATGCGCTATGTACGTCTTCTATGCGGGTCGAGGCGATGACGCATCGCCGGGATTCAACGGGGTTCTGCGTGGTCAGCGCGTAGTAGTCAGGTTGGCGTCCTTGAGCTACCCGCGTGCGCACCAGTGGTGAGCCAGGACGATCGCGGGTGTCCCGCAGGAACTGCCAGACGGTGGTTTCGCTGAGCAGTCCTGTGGCGATCGACAGAGACCGTCCTCCTACGCCGACGAGGGGCACTCCGTTGACGACGGCTCCGGATCGCAGGGCGTGGACAGCTAGGGCTTGGTAGACCGCTGGTCCTATCCAGCGGTAGCGGTGCTGGGGGAATTCCTGTTCGATCCAGGCGGTCGCGTTCGCTAGCCAGCGGCGGTGGAGCTCGGGTCCATGCCCGCCCCCCCGTGTGTGTCTTTGATCTTGTGCGTGGACTGGTCGGAAAAAGTGGCTGTTGGCGGCGGCCCATTTCAGAGCTTTGTCAACGTCGCGTTGCAGTGCCGCGTGGGCGTTGTGGTGGTAGCGGGCGTAGGCGCGGGCCAGGCCGTCGTGCCATGGGCGGCCCGGGGTCATGAGGGCTGTGATGGTGGCTAGGGAATGGCCGTGGAGCACGGCATGCGCGAGCACTGACTGGCGGGCTTCTGAGTGGCTGGGCCAGCTGTGGTCGGTTGGGAGTTTTCCGGTGGTGGCGTAGAGAGTGATACGGGCGGGCATGTCGCCGGTTCGGACATATCGGGGATCTAGCCGGACGTGGGGTCCGGTTCCGATGAGTGTGGTCGGCGGTGGGGAGGGTGGGTTGGTGGCGTGCTCGGGGCGGTTGAGTGCGCCGAGCAGGACGTGGAGCCGGGGGAGTAGGGCTGGATGTGAGCGGCGAGTTAAGGCGTCCTGGGCGGCGGTGAGGGATCCGTCGAGTTGGCGGTGTCCGCCTTGTCGGCATGGCGATCCGGGTACCGTGATGCAACCGGTCTTCGGATTGGTCATCGGGGTCTTGTCCAGGGTGGGTAACCGGGATTCCAGGAGTCGCATCAGTGGGGCGAGTTCCTCGGCGCTGGCGCTGGTTCCGAGTGCCAGCGGGACCAGGATGTGGCGGCCGCCGCTGCGGGAGCGGTCGGTGACGGCTACTCCTCCGCATTCGGTGATCCACGTCAGGGCGCGAGCGAAATCTGTGTCAACGGCGCGCTGACCGTGGCGCTTGGTGTCGAAGTCCAGGGCCAGGATTTGGGTGCGCCCTCGCAAGTAGAGGTATGCGGCGGCGGGCACGCGGGGCAGCCGGCTGCTGAGATTGGTGGTTCGGTCGAACTTGTCGGTGTCGGGGTTCCATGTGCGCAGCAGGGGGCGGGCCGCGATGAGGTGGGCCAGCGCTTTCCAGGTAGTGGTGGGGTCGGTACTGGTTGTCGCGGCGGACACTAGGCGATACCGCTGCTGTGCGGGTTCGGGCAGGGGTAGAGGTGACCGCGGGTGTCGAGGTAGACCCAGTGATGCTGGCGCCAGAGCATGGGCGCGCCGCTTGCGGTGCTGCGCGGGTCAACTAGGTAGCCGAGGTCCAAAGCTGTGGGAACCTCGGTGTGTTCGATCAGGTCAATGCAGTTCCTGCAGCCGGCAATCGCCTCTGCGGGACTACCGAGCGTGGTGGTGGAAGGGCGGCGGCGGCGCAGGAAGATCGCGGATTGTTGGTAGGTGCAGCCGGCGGCGAAGATCTCGCAGTGGCCGCTGGCGCGGGCGGTGATGACCGCCGCGATCTGCGGGTCCGGAAGTTGGGTGTGGAGTCGGCCGACCAGTTGGCGGCGTGATCGTGGGCGGGTCGACGGCGGGGCGAGGGGCGAGGCGGCCGAACTGTGAGCCGCGGGGGCTTGGTGTGCTGCTGGGTTAGCGGAGCTGGTGCGGCCGAGGAGATGTTGTTTGGCCTCGAGATCGCCTTCAATCCAGACGCCGGCCCACATCCCGTAGTTGGGTCGGTTGCGCAGCGCGGTGGCAGCGCAGTCGCCGAGCTGGGGGCAGCGCAGGCATTGTCGGCGGGTTCTGAGCTGCTGGTGGGGGTCAAACCAGTCGCTGGGGCGTTTCGCGCAGGGTGGGGACAGCGAGGGAGTGTCAGTCTTGAGGTTCACGAAGGCGTCCTCTATCGTGAAACCGGCCTGGCTAGGCGTGGTTTCTGTTGTCAGAGGCCATATCCGGAGTCGGTAGCTCCGGTGGCAGGTATCCCCGTTTCGGCGGGGATTTCTGCGTTGTGGGCCGGTGTGGAGTTGTGGTGTCGGCTCGCCGCCGTCGAGGCGGGTCTGTGGGGGTTCCGGGCTCCTCGTGGCTGGTGGTGTCTGTGTCCTTGGTGGGACCAGAGTGACATAAGTGCGCGGTTGAACCGCGCAGACACGCCGCGCGGTTCAACCGCGCAACGTTGCAGCCTTGTCCGTGCCATCGGCGGATATCTGCCAAGCAACCTTCATCACCCGGTAGCGATCTGCAGCGCGGTCCCACCCAGCGCGCACGCCGAGATATCCCTGTCCTGCCATCTCGCCCCGGAGCAGTGGTTTCGGTCTGCCGAAGCGCTGGTGCCGGAGATGGCGAGGCTGTCTTGATCGCAGCATCCGAGTATTTCGCGACGACTGTCGCGCAGCGCCATTTCCGCCGGTAGCGTCTCTGCCTATGGCACATATGCCCACGTCAACGGCTATTGAGGGGTGACTGTTGACCGTCGATGCAACCTCGGACTTCGCCGGATTCCTATTGGGACCTGTGCTGCACGCGGCCGTGAAGGGTATCGCTGACCTCTTCACTGATGATCAGCCGCACTCCGGTGGGCAGTCACCGCAAGAGGCGTTGCTACAGGCTCTTAATGCGGCGAACGCGCCCGGAGTTGTTACCCAACCGGACGGGTCCTCGGCGCTGCGCGATGCTGCCGAGCGGGCCGCCGACGCTTACCAGCGGGCCGGGGGTGCCGCAGCGGCGACTGATGCCAAAGTGGCGGCACTGCTGAAGAAGTATCTCGCTACCAACGAGGCAACGCGGATGGAAGTCACCGCCATTGTCAAGGAGATCCAGTCGCGGGAAGAGCAGTTGAAGAAGAATCCAGCGGTGCTCAACGATCCCTTGGCGATGAAGGCATTTGGGGAGTTTTTAGATGAGCGATTGGGCAGGATTCAACAGGCGATGGAGCGCGCCAAGGTGGACAACGCCCACCAGGCGGAGCTCATTGATGTTCTCGCCGATGAGTACCAGGCGACCGCCGCCACTGCCGAGCAGCACACCCCGAAAGATGGCGGCAGCAAAACGGACACGCCAGTTGATGGGGGGTCGGGTGGAACGGACGCCGGCGGAGGGGGGGCAGGGCCGGGCGCAGGTGGGGGAGGTGGTCTGACTGACCCGTTGGCTGGGATGGGTGTGCCTGGCGGTCTGGGTGGACTGGGCGATCCGATGTCGATGCTCGGGCCGGCCTTGGCGGGCATGAGTTCGATCCCGGGTTCGCTGGGCGGGTTGGCGAGCTCGCTGCCGGCTGCCGCGATGGGGATGGCGCCGCTGGCTGGTCAGATGGCCGGTGCGGGTGTGGGGGACGGTTTCAAGGATGAGGCCCCACGTGAGGGCGCGAAGTCGACAGATTTTGACGATGGCCACGGCAAGGATTCGGCGGGCAAGCCTGCTGAAGCTGCTGGTGAGGAAAGGGGCAGCAAGGACAAGAATCCGGAGGCCTCAGTTACCCCGGCTGCGACAACGGCGGCGTTATCTGGGGCTGTACCTGCCACCGCTGGCGGTGACCCGTCTTTGGTTGTGCAGATGCCTGACGGTTCGCCGGTGACCACCACATCGGCACAGCATGCAGCCGCTGTGCGTGCGGTGGTGAATGGGACGTCGGTTACTGACGCGTGGAAAGGATCTCACGTCTCGTTGCCGCCGCCGGGCACCCCGGTCACCGAGCCTGCTGACCCGAGCCACTTGTTGCCGGGCACGGTTGCTCAGTTCAAGACTCGCGAGCCAGTGATGTTCATGGGAAACGGGAAGATTTGGCTGGACGGCCAGCTGCAGCCGCAGAGCGCATTGCCAACGACGGACTTTTTAGGTTGGGTTGACCCGGCTCAACAGGCCGGTACAGCAACCGCGGCAGCGCCCGCCCCGCGGGCGACAGGTACGTAATTGGTAAGTGCGGGTGAAGGAGCAAACAGGGCTGATGGCCGACAGCGAGGAACAGATTGTGTCCGAGCCTCTGGTCATCGAGTGCTCGCGGGACGGCGCAGTATTGGTCGAGGTTGGTTGCTCCGGTGAACAGGTGCGTGTGCAGTTGGAGCCCGAAGCCCTGGCGTGGCCGATGGAGGTTCTGGGCGATCGGATCGTGAGGCTGTATCGCGTTGCGATGATGCGAGCTCGTGCCGATCATTGGCTCTCTGAGAATTACGGGCTGATGGGGATTCCCAGATCCAACGCTTGGCCGACGCATGCCGAGGTTGACGAATTCCGTCGGTCTGCAATCGATTTCTGAGGTTGCGACGATGCGTAACGCCATTTCGCATGGTTGGCTAGCAAACAATAGGTTCAAATTGGGGAAGGTGGAAACGCGGTGGCTGCAGAGGTGAGACTCGACGTCGGAGAGTGGCACGACCATGCACAGTGGTGGGAAGCCGAGGGGCCGCGAATTCGCGAGGAACTCAGCGTCACGCCCACGACTTTGAGCGAGGCCCGGTCAATGTTCGGCAGAATCGGCTCCTCGACGGTAGGGGCAGCGCTGCAGGAACTGTTGCAAGCTCGTGCGGCGGCCGGGCATGCTCTGGGTCGCCACTGCGAAGGCGTCGGTCAACAGATCCGTGCCAGTCTGGCCTCCTACACCGAGTCTGAGGAAGCCAGCCAGCGAACACTTCGCACGTAGTTGGCTGAATCGCTACGGGCCGACCCCGCCGCCCTTCGGGCCGCGGGGTCACGGGCGCACGCAGCGGGCAGTAGCGCCTCCCCGGGCTCCGATCACGTGCAGCCGTGCGCTCCCGACGTTGTTTCTGTCGGTGCCAGCACACGGTTCGGGGTTAACCTCGCACTTGCCCGTCAGTACACGAGTGTGGCGACCCGGATGGCGCGGCAGTTCGGGGTGTTGCTGGAGGCTGGGGCCGGTGCCTATGACGAGCAGGAGACGGCATCGGCAGCGACGTTGGGCGCGGGCGGGCTGTCGGGTCCCGGCGGCGGGGTTTCTCGACCAGCCGCGGTGCAAGACGAGGCGGCGTTGCTCGGCGGGGGTCAGCCACCGCCGTCGGCGGCAGCCGGCGAAGTTCCCGCGTCGCCGCGCGACATCGCCCGGCTGATTGATAGTGGCCGCACGGGTCCTGGTCCGCAGACTTGGCAGACCGTTGCCGATAGCCTGCGGGGAGAGTCGGAGCGGCTTGAGCGGGCGGCCGAGCAGTTGGCCGCCGCGATCGCCACGGCGCAGCAGGGGTGGGATTCGGCTGCAGCTGATGCGGCCGTGAGCCAGATGCGTTCGCTGCAGACCTGGTTTGAAGGCCACGCGCAGTACCTGAGCATCCTTTCAGCCACCGCGAGTGGGCATGTCGAGGCGTTCCGAACGGCTGCGGCGGAGATCCCGAAGTTGTCGGCGGTCACTGCCGCAGAGCGCGAATTGCGGGCCGCCAACGACGCGAATACCCGCAGCGGCGGGCGGTTGCAGCCGGCAGTGACTCGTTCTCAGGTGCGGTTGAGCGCGTTGTATTCGCAGTCGGCCAATGGGTTCAAGAACTACACGTTCTCTGCGGGGGTTACCTCGACCTCTCCGCCACCCGCCCCGCCTTCTTGGGAACCAGCACAGCACGCTGATCCTGCCGTGCACGGCCCAAGCGATGATCTCGTGACGCATAAGACCGATGCAGCACCAACCGATGCCCCGCAGGAGTCTGTTGATGCGGCCAGGGGGGCGGGTGAGGATTCACTCAAGCCAGGCGCGAGCTGGCCGCCAAGCGCGCTGGACCCGGATGTCGACCTCTCCGGGTCGGTGGATACCGCTGGTACGGCGCCATCATTGCTGCCGGCAATGGTCGGAACCGCGCTAGGTGGAGTTGGCGGCGCACTGGGCGGACTCAGCGGTTTGGGAAGCACGCCCATGCAGGCGATGCCGTCATCCATGATGAGCGGTCTTAGCGGCCCGTCCGGTGGTGCACCGCAGCAGGGTGGCGGGGGCGGACCTGAGCAGCCGGCACCGGCGCCTGCTGGGGGAGGCCATGACGCCGCACCGGACAGCGGTGGGGGGGAACCGGGGGACACAGAACCTGCCGGCGCGCAGGGATCGTTAAGTGCGCCTCCGGTCTTGGCGTCTCCTGCTGTGGAGGCTGCCCCGATGACTGCGGCCGAGGCCGCCAATGTGCCGGCGGCTTCTGCTTCCAATGCAGGGACTCCGATGGGCGCCATGGCGCCCCCGATGATCGGCGGCGCAGGCCGCGGTGGCAGCGGGGCTGACAATAAGCAGCTGTATAAGGACCGAGAACTGAAGGTGACGGTTCCACCGAATAGCGAGCCGGTGAAGGGCCGACGGGAAGCGCGTGGAACAAAAGATGGAGCTGGGAAATGACGGGAATGACCGACGACGAATACGTCGACATCGTCACATCCGGGTTGAGAGAAGCGAAGTCATGGACGGCGCAGTTCAACGACGCCATGCAGCGCGCTGCCCAGCAGGAGTCTGACAACGAGGTAGTGGCCGCGGCGTTCGACGCGGATGGTTACTTGCGGGATTTGTTCATTGACCCCATCGCCCCAGCGCAGTACACCCATGTTGAGCTTGAGGAGCTGATCAGCGCCGAGTTGCGGGACGGGAGTATCAAGCAGCGTGAGGCGATGCGCAAGGTGTGGGACCGCTTTTTCGGCTCCGATGCACCGTGGAGTGAGATCCAAGCGATCGCTGAAGATCTCGAGACCCCTTAACCCTGAGGCATTTCATGCAGGGTCATCACGTGGTGGCGTGCTTGGCGGTCCCGAGCGCGGCTGAGCGCTCTCGCGGTTGCGCCTGGCTATAGCTTTGCCCCATGTGCTGTGCGGTGACTGGCGCCGCTGGGCGGCGTTGTCCAGAATCCGGCGAACCTCAACTCGGCCTAGGCTGCTCGACAACGCCTGGCGGCCAACCGCTTTGGCGCGCTGGGAGGCGTCGAATTCGGTGACGGCCGCAGCGCGGGCGCGCGCTTGGGCTTGCAGAGCTTGGGCTTCCCGCGCCTCGTCAAGGGCTGCAGGCCGCTCGTCGAGATTTGTTGGGCCGTGCCAGGCAAAGATGGTCGCGAGTAAGCCAATTGGCCGGTGCGGGCGGTCGGCGGCCCAATTTCCCACTCCGAGCCAGTCGGTGATCATCTGGTTGACGTCGCGCGCTGTCCAGCCGTGTTGAGCGGGTGCGGCCAGGATTCGCGACCAGGCACCGGGGGAGTGCCGCCGACTCCATGGGGGCGAATCCGGCCGTGCCCGCCAGGCCTTCGCCAGCGCTAGCCCTGCCTTGTCTAGGCCTTGGCGGCGCTGAGCGCCGCCTTGCCGCCGGCCGCCGGGCCGGCGTCTGCGGGTAGTGAGTTGAGAAGAACGGTTTTTTGTAGACAAAAAACGACCGCTTAGCGGGTGGGGTGACACGCTGTGGATAACGGCGGTTAGCTGGCGGTTGTCGTGCAGCGCCCACACTGAGGCCCAGCCGCGTTGGCGGTCGCCGACCCGGTAGGAGGCGAACCGTTCACCGCGGGTGCGTTGGCGGCCGCGAAGGACTTCGGTGGCCACGCCGAGAAGTTTCAGTGCCTCGTCGACGCGCTGAATGGTGCGAACGGTGTAGCCGGTTTCGCGGGCTAGGCGCTCGTTGGTGGGCCGGCTGTTGCGGCCGGTGGCGTGATCGGCGTAGCGGGCGCGTGCTGCGGCCACGGCGACGAGGGCTTGGCGGCTGACGCCGCCGTTGCACATCATTGGCCGGATCGCGGTGTAGCGCAGGTCGTAAGCGATGGGCACGGTGAAGTGGGCCCATTTGGCGGCCCCTCCGGTCCAGCATGGAACGCCTCGGTAGGTGCCCTCGCCAGGATCTAGCGTGAGAGCTGCGGCGGCAACCCGATGGCAGCCTGCGGTTAACAGGGCGGTGGCGCGCGGCCGCGTGCTGGCAATGCCGCGGCGTGGCTGTTGGGGGGTGCAACCGCGGTACGGAGACGCCGCGAATTCGGTTGATGGTGACGGTGTTATCGAAAAGACACAGAAATCACGGTGCGGCGCTGGAACAGCACTGAGGTATGCGCTACCGTGAGACGAGTCGACCAAGACACGTCCCTTTCGGGGAAATGGGCCGGAGACCCAGAACCGAGCGCCAACTCGGTTTGAACCTTCAGACACAGGCCCCGCTTCGGCGGGGCCTTCGTCATGTCAGGGGGTGCTCTGTGCCCGCTATTCAGATGTCATGTTGGGCTCCGGCAAGGCGTCGGAGCTGAGTTGTCTACATCGCCAGGGGTAGTACCTCCCGAGCGGGAGACTTTCCGAGTTCGCGAGCCAAGTCGGGTCGCCCCGCGTGAATGGTCACGAGGTCGGCGAGGTATTGCGAGATCGACGAGACTCCCGATTCGCGCCACATTGCTTCTAGTACCGGAACAACTTCGATGGGTGGGCGGACCGAGAACTGCTTGCGTTCGCCCTTGTGATGAGCTGGCATGGCCTTGACTCTTTCACCATGGATGTGGAATCAGCTTCGACACGCCGGGCGCTTCGGTGCCTACAAAACGCCTCTGACCTGCAATTACGGTAAATTGCGCCGTAACGTAATTTTGCGCAAACACTGGGGGGACCAGGAGATTGCTGTTACGCGGCGGCGCCGGCCAGCGCCTGGTGCGCATCGTCCTTCTGGGCCAGCAGGTTGGTCAGCGGGGCCACCGGGGCGTCGCCAATTTCACGGGTTCGGCGCCGCTCGAACTGGGCGGCCAGGCGTGCGTAGATCGGCTCGAGCCGGCTCGGGTAGTGACCTGGCAGGACCATGCCGCCCCAGACGCCGTGTGTGGCGCGCGTAGCCACGGCGTTATAACCGCACCGGCCCAGGAATGGGCAACTGGCGCACCAGCGCTGAGCTTTCGCGTAGGTGTGCGGATTGAAGAACAGTTCTGCGCGTTCGCGGCAGGGCAGTTGGACCTCAGTGCTGTGGAAGACCCTCACAGGTGGCGTCGGCAACTGAAGGCGGCTTCCCGGCGCTGTTGGTGCCGGGGCCTTACTTGGGGTGGTCATGGGGCATCCTCCCTGTTCGTGTTCTCACAGCCGGTTTCGTTAGGGGCCGTCAGGCCCGTGCGTCCCGGGCTGGTCGGCCCGCGAGGCACCGTCAATGTAACAGAGGATATGACGGTTCTGACGGTTATGACGGTCATAACGTCATTTTTGACGGTGGGGCGACCTGGGGATTCCCGCCCGCGGGGAAGGGAATTCGAGCAAACCCGCATGTGAGAGCAGCTTTTGACGTCGGTCCCGGCGCGGGACGGGGTTCACCTCAAACCGACAGCGAACGGAGAAGAAGATGACGGATGAGCGCCCTGTCTGACGGTTTGTCGGGCAAAATGCTGGTTATGTCGTGGGAGCGTCTCGGGAGGGAGGTGCGGCTTCGGCGGCAGCACCTCGACCTGACACAACCCGAGATGGCCAAACGCGGGCCACTGTCGGTGACCACGATCCGCTATATCGAGAACAACCGAATAGACCGCCTCAGCCGCCGTTCACGCGAAGCACTCGACCGGGCACTGAATTGGGCGCCGGGCAGTACCGATGCGGTGCTCTCGGGCGGCACCCCCATTCCGGTAGGTGGCACCACTATGCCTGCCGCTGTCGCATCGACCGCCGACTCGGATCCGGCCGCAGCTGTAGATCGTTTTGATAAGGCCCGCTGGATACTGAGGATGCGGCGCTCATTCGCAGAGCACCGCGAGGGGATGAATGCTGCTGCAAGGGCAGCACTTGATGAAGAATTCACCACTGCCGCCCGGGAAATAGAACAAGCGCTCATTTGGATGCTGCCCTGGTTAGGCGATAAGGAACGCGCCGAGGCGATCAAGATTTTGGCCGAACTCCGAGACAGTTAGCGTGTCAGCCCGCTTGGTTAACGTCTGGGTATGTTTGACATCCCTGGGATGCCGAAGGGCCCACAACGTCTTCCCGTCACCTGCACATCAGCCGTCCCGGTGCGCGTCTGCCGTTCCGGGAACGCGGCAGCGCCGGTCGCATCGAGTGTGCGTGACAGCCAGCAGCGTCGAACTCCCGTGCGCACCCTCAGTGAGGCCGAGCAGTGGTGGCACTACAGCCGCCAGTGTGCGGCGGCACTGCACGCCGGCCTATCACCGACGCCGGTGAGCGTGTTTGGACCCGTGCTCGAGCCCGGCGAGACGGCGCTGGTTGCTGCCAGTGTCGGCTACGCCCGTTTTTGCGGGACGAACGCCAACTACACGTCCATGCCGTTGATCGTGGCAGGCAGGCCGGCTGTCATGGTGGGCGCGTTGGCGGTCCAGGGTCTGGTCAACCACCGCCGCAAAGCGGCAGCACAACGTCAAGCCGCACCGCAGTGGAGATGGCACCAGACCAGCTCGGTGATCGTGACCACCGACCGGTTGCTGTGCGCCACTCGCCCGCATGGCTTGGTCAGCTTGTGGTTCGGGGACTGTACGGAGTTTCATCCGGACTTGCAGCAATGGACGTTGACGCTCAATTTCGGCTCGATCGCGCCAGTCAGATTCAGCGGGGTGGCCACGCCCGCGCTGAGCTTGTTCAGTGCCCACGGGATCTTCGGCGAGGCCTGGGCTGACGACCCGCGACTGGCCGCACTGCTCTCCTAGTTGAGCAGATGAATTTGCTGACCGACCCATGTATCAGCGTGTCAGCGCCGGTAGCATTCCCAGTCATGTTCGAAATGGATCCCGCAGCTACACGTGCTGGTTTGACTGAGGCAGATGCCTCCGCAGCCTCTCAGCCGCCTACAACGGTTGCGGGTCTACGAGTTGGCAGCTACACCCTGCCGCTCCTGCACGCAGCCGACATGGTGCACACCGTGCGTGATGCACAAGTGCAGGCCCACGCCACTGCGAATTCGGTGAATCGCGAAATGAGCGTCGCCGCCGTCGAGGCAACCGAGGCGGCGAATTCCAGCGCATTGAGCTGCTGACAGGAGGCTCTGCACATGTCGTCGCCATGGTCCAGGAACGCCGCTTCGTCGTCGCCAGTGACGCTTCCTCCAGCACCGGCGCCGTTCGCGGTACCACCATCGCTGCCGCCAGCGGCAAGCGGCATCGCTCTCAACCCCCGCCGCCGCTGGCCCTGGGCCGCGGCGGCGCTGCTGGCCGTGGGGGTTTCGGTGGGCACCGGCTCGGCCATCACCTACCTGACCATGCACGACAGCAAACCAGCTGCGCCGACGCATACTTCACCGCCATCTTCAGCGCCGCAATTCAGCAGCAGCGAAGTAGCCGCCGCAAAGCAGCATGTTTGCCATGCTTTTGAGCTATCTACTGGTCATGAAAGCAAAGGCGGTTTTCGCGTCCAAGGCCAGCTGAATGTGCCGTCGATCCTCCAGTCGGTTTCTAGCGCATTAGCAGTGTTGAATGCGCTCGGTCCAGCCGATCCACCAGAGATCGATGCCGCCGCTCACAGGTATATCGACGCAACCCTCGATGTGACCACGGCGGCAATGGGTGGAACACCGACCAGTGAAGTCAACCGCCTAACAGACATATCAAATGTCGCGCTGGATTCGCTGGCCGACGCATGTGGGATCCCGCGGTAACGGTCATGGCGCTAGTGACCGGTTCGGCCGATTCGTGGGGCGAGCGCAATGCCGTCGAGGCAACCGCGGCATCGAATTCCAGCGCATTGAGCTGCTGACAGGAGGCTCTGCACATGTCGTCGCCATGGTCCAGGAACGCCGCTTCGCCGTCGCCGGTGACGCTTCTTCCGGCACCGGCGCCGTTCGCGGTACCACCATCGCTGCCGCCAGCGGCAAGCGGCATCGCTCCCAACCCCCGCCGCCGCTGGCCCTGGGCCGCGGCGGCGCTGCTGACCGTGGGGGCTTCGGTGGGGACCGGCTCGGCCATCACCCACCTGACCATGCACGACAGCAAACCGGGTGCGCCGACGCATACTCCATCGCCATCTACAGCACCGCAGTTCAGCGGCACCGAGGTGGCTGGCGCCAAGCAGCACGTCTGCCACGTATTCGAGACTTCTGTAGGCCATGAGGGCCAAGGCGGGTTCCGCGTGGAGGGCAAAATCAATGTGCCTGTGAACTTACAGTCGGTCACAAGTGCGATAGCTGTGGAACACGCGCTCGGTCCGGCGGTGCCGCCAGACGTCGCAGCCGCAGCTCGCCGGTATATCGATACGACTTTGGACGTGACCACAGCGGCAATGGGTGGAACACCAACAAGTGAAGTCAATCGCCTGACAGACATATCGAATGCCGCAATCGACGCGTTCGCCGACGCATGTGGGATCCCTCGGTAACAATCATGGCGCTAGTGACCGGTTCGGCCGATTCGTGGGCCGAGCGCAATAAGGAGCAAGCAGGGCAGCTGCTCGGCGTATTCGCGAAGGCCAAGCTGTCGGCAGCCACATCGAGCATCGGTGCGCAGTCAGTGTTTGGGGGTGATCATCCGAGGCCGCAAGGTTTGTTCGCCTCGGTACTCTTTCCGCCGTTTGTCTGGCCTGAGGATTCCGAGACAGAGTTGCACAGCCGCGCCGAAGCCGAGGAGCAGCGCCAGAGATTGCGTGAGGATCAGGCCGATGACGTTCACACTGCGCGAAGTACTGTGTTTTCCCATGGGGTTTGGCAAGGCAAGGGAGCAGACGCCGCCGACTCTTCCTACGCAAAGTTAGAGCAAATACTCAACGAATCCGCCGCCGCTTCAAAGCTCGCTAGTAGGCTCATCGGCCAGGCCGCGTCGGATGTAGAGCGCACGAAACGGCTTATGGCACAGGCTAATACCGCTATGCACGACGAGATCGAACAATTCCTGCGCAGCGGTAGCGGGCATTCCCTGGCCCAGATCGCAGTGATCACCAGCAAATATCGGGCAATCGTGCAGACACACATGGCAGACCTGCACACGTACTCCGCCCAGTACACCACCCAGATGCTGGGGAACCTTCCACTGGCGCCAGAAGGTGGGAAGGTCAAGCCGGCAGGAAATGGAACTACCGACCAGTCAACTGACGCGACGCCAGAAACCCCTACACACGGGGAGAACGCAACCGGCACTCGCGGCTACAGCGGTGCATCTTCGGGGGAACAAGGGACCAAGGGAATTTCAGGCCCACCCCATACTCATCCCTCAACGGATGCCTCCGGTCCGCCCAAGCCATCGGCACCTGACCGCGGTCTGCCGTCGCAGTTGGGGTCCGGTGGTGGTTTACCGGTGTCTGGTCTGCCGAGTATGCCGGGTGGGGGAGGCGGAGGGGGCTCTCCGCTGTCGGGGCTTCAAGGTTTGTTCAGCGGAATCGGCTTCAATCCGGGTGCTTCGATGTCGCCTGCTGGTCTTGGGTCAGCTTCGTTGCCATCCGCGACACCCTCGGCGGCAGGTGTGGATTTTGGGCGGGGGTTGGCGGCGGGAGTGTCGGCAGCCGGTGGTGCGGTATCGGCACCGATGGGACCCATGCCACAGACGTTGAGTGGTCCGTTGGCTGCGCCGGCGGGGGGTGCGCCTACCGTTGCGGCTCCGGCCGCGGCGACGTCAACGTCTGCACCGTCGGCGGGTGCGGTGTCTGCTCCTTCGGGGATAGGGATGCCTGCCGGATTGACGCCGTATGGTTCGGTGCTGCCACCGGCGGGGCCAGCGGTCTCTGCGCCCAGTTCGGTTTCGGCCGTGCCGCCAGTCCCGGCCGAGGGCGGGGCTCCGGCGGCTAGTCCTGGTGCGGGTCTGGTTCCCGCGGTGAGCGGTCGCGCGGTTGCCGGGGTGTCACGAGACGATGCAGCATCGGATGTCGAGGTCGCCAAGATGGCGGTGGCTGAACTCGCCGGCGCGTCTTGTCTGGTGGATGCTGGCCTTGATTGGGCTGTTGCCTTGGGCCACAACGCATCTGGCAGTACGACATTATGGGTAGCTACTAACGACGGGGCTTGCTACATCCCGCCTGGGGTGTTCTTACGAAACGGTATGGCCGTCGCGGGCGGTTTCGATGAGGATTTCGATGTCCGTTGGATGGGTTGGTCCAACCCGGCCGAGAAGGCGGTACGCGGCGCCCGTGCGAACGGGGACAGAGTCGGCGCGGTGGCAACGACATGGGCGTGGCCGTCGGAGTTCCTGGAGGACCCCGACGAGGGGGTGCGGCAGGTGGCGATCGGTGTGCCACACGGGGGTCCACATGGTCCCGCCTCGGAACTTCGCCGTACGCGGATGCATCGTCTACAGACGGTGAATGCGGGTTTGTACGCGAGTTTGAAAGCGATGGATGAACCCGAAGCGATCGCGTACTGCCGGGAGTTGACTCGGCGGTCGGTATTCGCTGGCGTGGTTGAGCTTTCACAGATTGCCCGGACGGTGGCCGATGCCGTAGTGGCCGGCGGGTGGCCAAAAGCGGAGGAATGGGCGGCTCTAAATGCTGAGTACGAGTCCGATCGTCTGATGATGGCGGCACAGCGTCCGGGGCTGAACGGTTTGGAGGATCCAGACCAGGTCGTAAGTTATGAGAATTTCTTCACTAACTGTCGGCGCCTGGAAATGTTGTTGTGCTGGAAGCGATCTGATTCGTTGATGGTGGCCGACGTGGCCTATGCTGCCTGGATTGCTGGTTACCAGCTGTTACCCAGTTAGTAGGTGTCGCGGGTTCACAGGCTGCGGGGGCTTGGTCAGCGGATGGCGGGCGTCCGCAGGGGTGTTTGTCCGTTTGGTTGTGGTGAGGCGTTTTTTTGCGGGTTAGTTTTGGTGGGTGGTTGGCCCGGTGTCGCAGTTTGTTGCCGATGTGGATCGGGTGCTGACTCGCGCGCATGGGCTGTTTCCCATATCGGGGGGGTCGGCGCCTGGTGTGTTCGCCGCCAATGGTGGTGGGCGGTCGGTGCCGCCGGTCCCTGCTGGGGGTAGCGGTTTGGGGTCGGGCGCCGCTGGTGCCGGCGACGGTTACGGCGCGGCGCGGGCCGCGGTGACGGGGCTGGATGTGCAGTGTGGCGGGGGGGCTGGTGAGGCGACCGCAGTTGGTCAGCGGGGGGCGCTGGGTGCTGGTTCGGTGCGTGATGGGGCGCGGGCTCAGGCCGATGCGATAGGGAGGGTGGCGCATACGGCTCCGGGGATGCGGTTGATGGTCTCGGCGATGGATGAGCGTTTGGGGGCGATGCAGCGCCAGATCGAGGAGACCACGGCCGAGAATCGGGTGCTGGCGCTGCGGTTGCGGCAGTTGGCGGCCGCGTATCAGGGGTTGCGGATGGGTGGCGGTGCGGGCGGGTTGTCGGCGCTGAGCGCTATCCCGGCGGCTTTCAGCGGGGGCTCGGGTAGTGGGTTTGGCGGCCTGGGCGCTCTGGGCAGCCTGCCGATGTCGATGCTGGGCCGGATGGGCAGGGTTGGTGGTGGTGCGGTCGCTGGCCGGACGACGGGGTCGTCGGGTTTGGCGGCGGGTGCTGCGGGTGTCGGTAAAGGCGCTCTGGCTACATCGGAGGTGTCATTTGAGGGCAAGGGCTTGTGGCCGGGCGGGGCGGCGGCGATGAGTCGGGTTGTTGATGAGGCACTAGACCGCAACGGCATTTCTGATCCGCGAGCTCGTGCGAACTGGAAGAACGGGATGATGACGATCGCTGAGCACGAGTCGAGCTTCCGGTCGGACGCGATCAATGTGTCCGATACGAATGCACATGGTGCGCGCCAGGTCGATGGTGGTCCGTTGAACTCCAGCCGGGGTCCTTGGCAGCTGGTGCCGGGGACTTTTGCGGCGCATCACCAGCCGGGGACGTCGAATCATATTTGGGATCCGGTAGCCAATGCGTGTGCGTCGATGAATTATCTGATGTCGCGTTATGGGGTTGCCCGTGATGGGCATAATCTGCGGGCGTTGGTCGGCCAGGCTAACCCCGGTGTGCATCACGGCTACTAGCTGTCGGCCGCTGCGCAAGCACGTGTGTGGGCCGAGTTTCTGGGGGCAGGTGTGCGTAGATGAGAGCTGTGGTGACTGACGTGGAAGGGACGCTCTGGTGAACGTCACAGAGTTCGTGGCGGCAGTTGACCGCCTTTTGTCGCGCGCTCATGACCTGTTTCCGGCCGAGGGGGGTGCCGGTGGCCAGGTGCCCACGTCGGGCGCTGGCAGCTCGGTGCCGGCGCCCCCTTCCAGTGGGAGCAGCTTGCGCACGGGTGTTTCTGGGGTCGCCGTTTCGTATCAGCAGGCGCAGACGACTGCTGCGGGGTTGGATGAGCAGGTGCGGGAAGCCGCAGCTCAGGCCCTCGCGATCGGTCAGCAGGGGCGCGCCGCCTCGGGCATGATCCGCGATCAGGCCCGCCAGGTGGGGGCATCGGCGGAGTCGCTGGCACGCTATCCGGCTGGAACTCAGCTGCTGGTGGCGGCGATGAATCAGCATCTGTCGGCGATGCAGGATCAGGTGGAGTCGACTCAGAGTCAGTTTCAGGCGGTGTCGGCGACGTTGCGGCAGGTCACCGCCGGTTATCGGAAACTTTCTGGGCACAGGTCAGGAACTGATGCGCAGCCACTGGACAATGACAAGCCGCAGGATTCAGGTAAGCCGGGTTGGGTAGTGGGCGATCCTCGGCACAGGCCGTGGGTGGCTGGACCGGGCGGGCCTACCCCTCCAGGTCCTCCGGATGGACCTCGATGGATTGAGATTGGTCCTGGTTCGGGAACGTTTGTGCGAGCTGACGAGATTCCGGGTGTGGTTATCAAGCAGCCCGGCGATCTTGCGCCCTCCCCGGGTTATGACCACTCCGGCAATCCGTATACGTGGATCGAGTTAGTTCCGCATTCGGGGGTGTTCGCGCCGAGCACCGACTTCCCCGATGCCCGATTCATGGGTCCGAATTCATTGGGGCCGCCGGGCACCTTGGAATATCTTCCGGGTTCGGGGATTTGGGTGCCGCGCGACTCATTGATTCACGAGCCGCTTGCACCCCCTTCGTCGGCCACGCGGGGCGACTAGTATGCCGCGGCTCGGCGCGGTTCGCGTAGTGGATCGGGTGTGCGCGGCGGTTCGCTGCCGTTGAGAAGCTCATCGCCAGCGGCGTGAAGCCGGCGTCACTTTCTTTCCGCCGTTGTGGTGAGGCGTTTTTTTGCGGGTTAGTTTTGGTGGGTGGTTGGCCCGGTGTCGCAGTTTGTTGCCGATGTGGATCGGGTGCTGACTCGCGCGCATGGGTTGTTTCCCATATCGGGGGGGTCGGCGCCTGGTGTGTTCGCCGCCAATGGTGGTGGGCGGTCGGTGCCGCCGGTCCCTGCTGGGGGTAGCGGTTTGGGGTCGGGCGCCGCTGGTGCCGGCGACGGTTACGGCGCGGCGCGGGCCGCGGTGACGGGGCTGGATGTGCAGTGTGGCGGGGGGGCTGGTGAGGCGACCGCAGTTGGTCAGCGGGGGGCGCTGGGTGCTGGTTCGGTGCGTGATGGGGCGCGGGCTCAGGCCGATGCGATAGGGAGGGTGGCGCATACGGCTCCGGGGATGCGGTTGATGGTCTCGGCGATGGATGAGCGTTTGGGGGCGATGCAGCGCCAGATCGAGGAGACCACGGCCGAGAATCGGGTGCTGGCGCTGCGGTTGCGGCAGTTGGCGGCCGCGTATCAGGGGTTGCGGATGGGTGGCGGTGCGGGCGGGTTGTCGGCGCTGAGCGCTATCCCGGCGGCTTTCAGCGGGGGCTCGGGTAGTGGGTTTGGCGGCCTGGGCGCTCTGGGCAGCCTGCCGATGTCGATGCTGGGCGGGATGGGCGGTGCCGGCGGCAGCTCTGGTGGGCTTGGCGGGTTGGCGTCGAGCCTGGCGGGTCGCTCGGTGGGAGGGGAGTTGCCACCTGGGGTGGCCTCGGAGAAGGGTTTGCAACGCGACACGATCTTGGCGGCACGGGCGGTGGCGGCTGCGTTTCCCGAGATCCGCACGATCGGTGGGGTGCGGCCGGATTCGTTGAAATGGCATCCCAACGGCCAAGCGATTGACGTGATGATTCCTGATCCGACGTCACCGCATGGCAAGGCTTTGGGGGATGCTGTGATGCGATTTGCGATGGCGCACCGTCAGCAATTCAATATTAACCACGTGATCTGGCAGCAGACGATTCACAATCCTGATGGGTCATCGAGCTTGATGGAGAATCGTGGTTCTCCGACGCAAAACCATATGGATCACGTGCATATTGCAACGAATGGCGGGGGATTCCCGCGCGGCGGTGAGGTGTACCGGCTTTGAGAGGACGGCTGTGAGCGAGCCAGATCGGCTTCCGGGCCGTGGTTTGGTGTTATCGACGCGGGTCCAGGTATCGGGCCACATGTTTTTTGCCCGCCGTGCGGTGTTGGCGATGACGCGCCGTCGGGTGCGGATGGAGGCCGAGCCTGGTCGGCGTCAGTCGATGGCGATTCTGGCCGGCCTCACGGCGTCGGTGGTGTTGTGCGTGGGGGCCCTGTTCTGGTCGTTTGTGCGCCCGGCGAGTTCGGCGGGTGCGTCGCGGGTGTTGGCTGATCAGCAGTCCGGCGCTTTGTATGTGGCCGTTGGTGACAAGCTGTATCCGGCGCTGAACTTGGCCTCGGCCCGGCTGATCGCGGGTGAGCCGGTGAATCCGGATCGGGTTCGGCGCAGTGAGATTGATGCCCGGCCTCGAGGATCGCTGGTGGGCATTGCCGGTGCCCCGCAAGAGATGACGGCGACCTCCCCTGGTCGCACGTCGTGGCTGGTGTGCGACGAGATCATCAAGGCGCTCGGCGCGGGGGCGCCCGAGCCGGTGACCGTGACGGTGATCGATGGGCAGCCGCAGCTGGGGGAACGTCACCGTATCCTGGGGGCCGAGGATGCGGTGCTGCGCCGCTTCGCTGAGGATGTGTGGCTGATCCGCGATGGCCGGCGCTCGCTGATCGACCGGGGATCGCGTGCGGTGTTGTTGGCGCTGGGTTTCGGTGATGACGCGTTGTCCTCGGCGCGCCCGATGAGCCGGGCTTTGTTCGATGCGATTCCGGTGGGGCCGGTGTTGGCGGTGCCGGCGATCGCGGGTGCGGGCTCTGCGGCACGTTTTGCCGGTGCGCCGGGGCCGGTGGGAACGGTGGTGTCGACCCCGCAGGTGGGGGGCCAGACGGCGTACTCGGTGGTACTGGCCGATGGCATACAGCCGGTGTCGGCGTTAGCGGCGCAGGTGTTGCAGAACGCCGGTCCGGTGGGGGCGGGGTCGCCGGTGGTCGCCGGTGCGGTGCTGGCCAAGTTGCCCGTGGTCAACGTGCTGGATTTGTCGGCGTTTCCAGCGGTGCCGCCGCATGTGGTGGACAGCCAGGTGAATTCAGTGGCGTGTTGGCAGTGGCAGCGGGTGTGGGGTGAACCGTCGGCGGCGACGTCGGTGGTGGTGGGGACGTCGATCCCGGTGTCGGACGGTGATGCGGGCAAGGGGGTGGAGTTGGTCAGACCCGGCGGTTCGACGTTGCAGGCCGACCGGGTGTTCTTTACCCGCGACTTCTCCAATTACGTTGTTTCCACGGGTAATTCGCCGTCTTCTGCCACATTGGAGTCGTTGTGGTGGGTCTCGGAGTCCGGGGTCAGGTTTGGTGTGGCGCGCGAGGACCAGACGTTGCGGGCGTTGGGGTTGTCGACCCCTCCTCGCCCGGCCCCGTGGTCGGTGTTGCGGCTGCTGGCGGGTGGGCCGATGTTGTCGCGTGCGGATGCACTGGTACGGCATAACGCGTTGCCGGTTGACGGCAACCCTGGGGAGTTGGAGATCCCGAAGTGAAAGATGGGTTCGCCCGATCTAAGCCGGCCGCCGCGCCGGAGATGAAGCCAGCTTCGATCGAGCTTCCTACGCCGCTGAAAATGCCGGCCCCGGAGGGTAAGCCGTGGTGGACGGTGGTGCTGGTGATCGGGCTGTTGGGCCTGGTGGGCGCGATGGTGGGAATCAGCTTTGCCAGCGGTGCGCGTTCATTTACCGGGGTGGGTTCGTTTTTCCCGATTCTGATGGTGGGTGGTCTGGTGGCGATGTTGTTCACCGGACGCGGCGGTTCACAAGAGATGTCGCGCACCAAATTGGATGCGTTGCGGGCCAGGTTTTTGTTGGTGATCGACGAGCTGCGCGGCAACGCCGCCGACGCCGCGGACCGTCTGGATGCTAACTATCGGTGGTATCACCCGCCTCCTGCGACGCTGGAAGCTGCCTTGGGCAGTGCGCGGATGTGGGAACGCAAGGCCGATGGTGGCGATGCGTGGTTTGGCGTGGTGCGGGTGGGTGTAGGCATGACCGACCTGATGGAGGCGGGCGCGGCGAGATTCTCTGAGCCGCAGGACATGCCGACTGACATCGAGCTGGAACCGGTCACGGGCACGGTGTTGCAGGAGTTCGTACGCCACCAGACGGTGGCGTACGGGCTGCCGGCGTTGGTGTCGTTGTTGGTGGAGCCGGGTTATGAGTTGCGGGGTCCGCGCGATGTGGCTTTGGGGTTGATGCGCGCGATCATCTGCCAGTTGGCCTTCTCCCACGGCAGCGATCACATTCGGCTGGTGGTGGTTACTTCTGATGCGGCGGAATGGGATTGGGTGAAGTGGTTGCCCCACGCTGGTGACCTCAGCGTCGAGGATGGTGCGGGGCCGGCCAGGATGGTGTACGCCTCAGTGGCGGATTTCCTTGGCGCACAGCAGGACACGTTAGGGTTGCGCTCTCGGGGGGATTTCCTGGCTCGTCACGGGGCGAAGAGGGAACCGATTGCGCCGTTGCCTCACACGGTCGTTGTGTGTGACACCGAACAGGGATGGGAGCGGCTGGGGGATCGCGCCGGCGTGAGCGGGTTGACGTTTTTTGATGTCAGGGGCAGCGGGCAGGTGCCTGCGTGCGCTGAGCTGAAGCGGGTTCTGCACATCAGCGCCGACGGGGTCATCACGGCGGTGCCCCGTGATCTGATGAGCTGGGACGCCAAAGAGGCGCACAGTCCGCAGTTTTTCGCGGTGTGTGACCAGATGAGCCGCGAGGATGCGGAGTCTTTTGCCGAGCGGATGGCTCGCTGGCGGCTGGCCGAAGCCTACGAGGCGCTCGATGACGGCGGTGTTGAACAGTTCATGGCGCGAGACATCTTGTCGTATTACGGGATCAACGACGCCGCCAACATTGATTTCGAGGCGTTGTGGGGTCCGCGCGGTGACATCAATTCGCCGGCCCGGCTGCGGGTACCGTTGGGCAACCGGGCTGATGACAGGGAACTGTTCTTTTTGGATCTCAAAGAGTCTGCTCAAGGCGGTCATGGTCCGCATGGGGTGATGGCGGGAACCACGGGCTCGGGTAAGACCGAGATGCTGCGTACCGCGCTGGTGTCGCTGCTGCTGGGGCATCCCCCGCAGAATCTGCAGTTGATGCTCGCCGACCTCAAGGGCGGAGCCGGGGTCAAACCGTTCGCCGGGGTTCCGCATGTGGCGCATATCATCACTGACCTTGAGGACGATCAGAGCCTGCTGGACCGGTTCGTGGACGCGATGTGGGGAGAGATCGCACGGCGCAAAGCGTTGTGCGACAAAGCGGGAGCCGACGACGCCACGGAATACAACAAGATGCGCTCAGCGCGCCAAGCTGCGGGTCAGGAGCCGTTGCCCCCGTTGCCGGCGCTGCTGGTCATCATCGATGAGTTCGCTGAGCTGTTCAAGATGATGGCCTCGGCGGTGCAGGATGCCCTCGATCAGATCTGCCGCCAGGGCCGGTCGTATTGGGTGCATCTGTTGATCGCCAGCCAGGAAATCGACAATCGCGCAGAGAAGTTGCTGGCGAATATGGGGTATCGGTTGGCGTTGAAAGCCCAGACCCAGGCCGCGGCCACGGCTGTGGGGGTTCCCAATGCGGTGAACCTCAAACGGTCGGGGGACTGCTACTTCCTGCACGGTCCGCCGTCCAATGCCGATGTGACGAAGTTCCGCGGCGAGTGGTTGTGGCGGGAGTACCGTAAGCCGGGAGTGGAGGACCTCTACGACGACAGTTCCGCTGGCCCAGGATCGGTCGCTTACTTTGCACCGCAACTGTTTACGACGGATCTGACGCCGATTCCGTCGGCGGACAGCAGCCCTGAGGAGTCCGCCGCCACTGAGGGTGGGTCGGTCGCGGCGGAGGCCGCAGGTGAGAGTGATGCCGAGGTCGAAGGCAATGCCGCGCTGATGCGCCCGAAGGTTGCCCGTATCATCATCGACCAGTTGCGCCAGGTCGACTTCACGCCGTATCGGTTGTGGCAACCGCCGTTGGACGAGCCGTGGAGCATCGAAAAGCTAGTGAACCGGCACCTGGGACGGAATTGGCGCGACGGTTATGTCCGCACCGCCGACTTGGTGTTCCCGATCGGTGTGGTGGATCGGCCGTTCAAGCATGACCAGCATCCGTTGCTGCTGGACGTGTCGGGGCCCGGGGCCAACGTGGTGATTGTCGGTGCGCAGGGCTCGGGTAAGACGACAGCGCTGCAGGATCTGATCTGCGCGGCGGCCATGACACACACTCCCGAACAGGTGCAGTTCTACTGCCTGGCGTTTTCCTCAGCAGCTTTGAGCAGCGTGGAGGGGTTGCCTCATGTGGGGGGCGTCGCTTTGGGGGCGGTGGATCGAGATGGTGTGCGCCGCACTGTGTTTGAACTGTTGACTTTGCTCAAGCAGCGGCAGCGCAGTTTTGAAGACTACCGCGTGATGTCGATGGAGATGTTTCGCAACGTCAAGTTCGGCGGATCGCCGGGCAATGTCGCTGATGACGGGCACGGTGACGTGTTCCTGGTGATTGACAACTGGTCGGGTTTGGCCAGCGAGTATGAGGTGCTGTTGGACCCGGTCAGCAAGCTGATCAAAGAGGGTCCCACCTTCGGGATTCATGTCGTGGCGAGCGTGAGTAGAACCAGCGAGTTGCCGCCGACGGTGCGCACGAGTTTCGGATCACGTGTCGAGCTGCGTCTCGGGGAGACCGTTGACGCGATGTTGGTCAAGCCGCGTATGGCCGATCAGGTACCGGTGGAACGTCCCGGGCGGGGCATGATCGCGCAGAACTATGAGCGCCGTGGTGCCGAACCGGTCGGTCTGCACACGCTGATGGCGCGCCCCACCACCGAAGCCGGCGTTGGGGACGGATGGGATTCTCGCAGCGTCGTGGCGGCCGTTGCCGAGGAGGCCGCGCAGTACACACCCGCGCGCAGGGTGCGCCGCCTGCCGCAACGGGTGAGCCCGGCGCAGTTGGTGGCGATGGCGGCCGGGGAGTCCGCAGCCGATTCGCCAGTGGTGTGGGCGCTCAGCGAGACCGAACAACCGGTGTTCTTCGGCAGCCAACATCTGCTGGTGACCGGACAGAGCAAGTGCGGGCGCACGTCGGTCTGCGCGGTGGTGATGGGTGAGCTGGCCCGCACTTGTGCGCCAGGTGGACAAGATCAGACACCGGCGCTTACCGATGCCCGCCCGGTTGCGCAGGTGTGGCTGGTTGATCCTCGCCGGCAGCTGCACACCGTGCTGGATTCGTCGTATATCTACCGAGTCGCCTCTACGCCGTCGACGATCAAGCAACGCATGCAGGAGCTGGCCGCAGTCCTTGCCGAGCGTGAGCCCGACGACAACGCGTTGGCGGGCTCGATCGGGCAGGTTAGCTGGAGCGGTCCGGAGATCTGGCTGGTGATCGACGATGCCCAGCGACTACCTGCTGGATTTGATTCTCCGCTGGAACCGATCGCGCGTTTTGTGGAGGCAGGTGCCGATGTGGGCCTGCGGATCATCTATACCCGTGCTTTCGGGGGGCTCATGTCCTCCATGGGGGCCGATCCGGTGCTGCGTAGGTTGCGGGAGTCCAGGGCTGCGCTGTTGGTGATGGATTCCGACCCTGACGACGGTTTTATCCAGGGAAGGTGGAAGGGCCACCCGATGCCTCCGGGCCGGGGGTACCTGATGAACACCGCCGAATCCGGGGAGTCGGGGATATATGTGCAGGTCGCAGACCCGGGGCTGGGCGTGTGAGCTCCCCGGATCACGCACATGAAGGCGCAGATGGCGGTAGGCTCCTGACAAGTCCAGGAAGAAATTCATCAACGGTTCCGATACACTAGCGTTTCTTATGGGAGGTTTTGCGATGTTCATGACGGCATTACCGGGGTCGATGGAGGAGACAGCATCAGCCCTGTCGGCAATTGGCGGGGCAGTTGCGGCGGGCAACGCCGCCGGGGCGGCCCCCACGCTGGGCGTGGTGCCCCCGGCAGCCGAGCCCGCGTCGGCGCTGCTGGCTGCGGCGTTCGGGACCCACGCTGGGGTCTATCAGGTCAGCGCGGCCATCGGAACAGTGATTCATCAGATGTTTGTGGCGACGCTGGGCGCCAGCGCGGGCAGCTACACCGCCGCCGAGGCTCTCAACATCACCGCGATGCTCTGACCGGGACGCAATGACCACCTACGAGGTGCCACCAGAGATCAACTCGGGTCGGATGTATGCCGGCCCGGGTTCATCGTCGTTGGTCGCCTCGGCCGCTGCGTGGCAGGCGCTTGCCATGGATCTAGGTTCGGCAGGTGCGGCGTTCAACGAGGTTGTTTCGGCCCTGGCTTCGCAGGCGTGGCTGGGACCGTCGGCGATATCGATGGCTCTGGCAGCAGCACCGTACGTGGTATGGATGATCGCTACCGCCGGGCAATGCCAGGAAGCGGCGGCTGCGGCGGGCGCAGCAGCAACGGCGTTCGAAGCAGCACGCGCGGGAGTGGTTCCCCCTCCGGTCATTGCGGCCAATCGCAGCACTTTGATGTCGTTGTTGGCCACGAACTTCCTCGGGATCAACACTCCGGCGATCGCGGCCAACGAGGCGGCGTATGACGAAATGTGGTGCCAGGACACGACTGTGATGTACGGGTTCGCCGCCGACGCGGCGGGCATCACGGGCACGTTGGTGCCCTTCGTGCCACCGGCTGCCAACTCCAACCCGATGGCCCTGGCCGCCCAGGCCGCCGCTGTGGGGCAATCAGGCGGATCGGCAGCCGCGCAGCAGCCGATGAATCTCGCCAGCCAGGGGGGAGGATTGGCCAGCCTGCCCGCCGGCATCGATGCGCAAACCATGCTGAGCATGGGCCCGCAGCTGGTGACGATGATTCCCCAAGCGCTGCAAGGACTTTCCTCACCGTTGAGCAGCGGACTATCGCCTGCCAGCGGCTTGGGTCAATTCCAGTCCCTGCTGTCGCCGTTTATGGGGATGCTCAACAATCCCGGCATGCTGGGGATGGGAACCGGCGGTGCCGGTGCCGCCGCCGGAGGGGTGGGTTCGGGCTTGTCCGGTCTGGGCGGAGTCGGAGGGGCCGGGGGTGCCGTCGAGGCGATGGCCGGGCGGGCGGCCTCGTTGGGTGGTTTGTCGGTGCCGGCGACATGGACCGCCGGCAGCAGTACCGAATCGACCGCGGGGGCGCGGACGGCGGCCACCCCGCTGGTCGCTACCTCCGGCACCGGAGCGGGATCTGGTGCGGTACCGGCCACCGCATCAGGGGGCTCGTTCGGTGGCGCCCCGATGGCCGCGGGGCTGGGCAACCGCGGTGCCACGGGTGGGGGAACGCCGCGTTACGGGACACCGGTGAAAGTGTTCGACCGGCACTAGTGTTCCTGCCCCGCATTCGCTATAGGGAATGGTGAAGACCGACACAACATCTTTTTGTAGGTTTCTTGTCATCGCCGTTGCCGAGCCTTGTGACCCGCCAATAGACTTGGTGTTCAGCAACGCGAAAAATATCTGCATTTCAGTTCCCCAAATTGAGGAGAGAGAAGGAATATGACGACACGTTTTATGACGGACCCGCACGCGATGCGTGACATGGCCGGCCGTTTCGAATCCCACGCACAGACCGTTGAGGATGAGGCCCGCAAGATGTGGGCATCGTCGCAGAACATCGCTGGCGCAGGTTGGAGTGGCCAGGCGCAGGCGACCTCGCTGGACACCATGGGCCAGATGAACCAGGCCTTCCGCAACATCGTCACGATGCTGCACGGTGTGCGCGACGGGCTGATCCGTGACGCGAACAACTACGAGCAGCAGGAACAGGCTTCTCAGCAGGTCCTGAGCAGCTAGCCAGCGACGAGCAACCCCAGCGAGCGTAGGAGAACCCAGAGAAATGTCCATCAACTATCACTTCGGCGACGTCGACACTCACGGGTGGACGATACGCGCGCAGGCCGCCTCACTGGAGGCCGAGCACCAGGCCATCGTGCGCGACGTGCTGGCTGCCGGTGACTTCTGGGGCGGCGCCGGTTCGGCGTCCTGCCAGGAATTCATCACCCAACTGGGACGCAACTTCCAGGTCATTTACGAGCAAGCCAACGCCCACGGGGCTAAGGTTCAGTCCGCCGGCAGCAATATGCACGGCACCGACGGCGCGGTCAGTTCCGCGTGGTCGTCGGTCTAAATTCCCACGGTCCCAACGCGGCGGCACCTGCCAGGTGCCGCCGCGCTTGTCGTTAGAGGTGCTCCCTTGGTAACTCCCACCGCAACAGACATCACCGTCAACCTCGATGGTTTATGGCTCCTGCAGGCACTGGTCGGGGTGAATCGTCTGGCCGCGGAGTTGCGTGGCCGACCCTGTGGGCAACCCCGTTCGATGAAGTGGATCGCCCAACACCCGGGTCTGGCGGTCTTGGTAGCGGAGGGGATCTGTGATGAGGCTGCGGTGGTTCGCTCCGACATCGCCACCCGGATGCGTGTGCTGGGTACACCGGACGTCGAGGTCGTTGTCTTGGTGTCACACGGGCCGATGACCTGGTCATCGGAGGTCTTGATGGACGATCCGTCGAGCTGGAGGGCGATCCCTGACGGGCAGCTGCGGATTGTTTTGGCCCGGCGCGAAGGCCGCTGGGCTTCGGCCGTCCGCGCCGGGTCGCACGTCACGATCGACGACTGCGCGGCAGCGGTTGATGCCGACTGGCTGGTCCGCCTGGTTTGCGACGCCCTGGACTCGGTGCACTACGTCGAGCCGGCCAGGATCAGCGCCGTCAATGTGCCCATGGACGGTATCTGCACCGCCGCGGCCGAACTTTCCGGGATCTCGACCGCCGGCCTCTCGCAGCAGGCAGCGCTGAAGTCAGTCGGATTCAGCGGCACCACCCTGGCCCAACTGACAGAGGCTCTCCAAGAGCCGGTCGCTGAGGCTGTGCTCTATGCGCGGGCCTACGTCGAGGGCGCCGCCGTTGCCGGCGAATCAGTGCTAAATCTGCGCGATACGAAGTCCGGGCGAGTCGCGCTCTATCGGGTCAATCCGCCTCGAGGTAGCCACCAGCAATGGATGGCCGTGGGACCGGCCCACCAGGGACAGATACGCCACGGCGTACTGGCGGCACTTGACAGCGTGGCGGTGAACTCTTGGGACACCCACGAACGAATGTGCTGAGAGCACGAAACTTTGTTGTGCCGCTGACGCTGCGGCGTGCAGTTAGCCCCAGCAAACATTTTCGAATAATATCGTTCTGGCGTGGCATAGCGAAAAATTGGACCCTAGGATCAGCTTAGGCAGTCACACAGAATTACTAAGTGGAGTTAAATAATGACCATCGATAACGGAGATTTCATGTCGCGCTACCTGGACCCGGAAGGGGGGCCAGAGCGGCCAGCTCCCATCGGAGCGCTGCCGCACCCGCCGGCTGCACCGTCGATGCCAGCTCCCGCCGCACCGTATGAGCCCACGATGCAATCGTCGACGCCGCAACCGGAGACGCCGCTGACACCGGCCTCGCCGTCGCACGTCGCGGTGGCTGCTCCCGCGCATCAGGATCCGCCGACACCGCCGCGGGAACGCGGTGCGTCTATCGTCCAGCCCGGGCGTGAAACAGTTTCACCGGTCGGGCAGCTTCCTGACAACACTGGACACCGCCGCGAGATTGCGCCGCCAGCGCCGCCACCGGCGCGGTTCGAGGTCGCCACGGTGGCACAGCGGTGGGCTCCGCAGGCCGACCAGCAGGCCGCGGCCTACACCCACCAGCAGATTCAGGTGGGCGAGGTGGTCAAGCGCCACCGTCAGCCGCCGGAAATGGGTTGGCGCAAAACGGTCTACACCGCAACGTTCAGAACCATCAACCTGGGCGCTGGCCCGGCGGAGCGGACCCTGATCGACCGGAAGCGGCGGATCACCACCAACATCCCGGGGAATTACCAGATCACCGCTCTGTCGATGAAGGGCGGCGTCGGTAAGTCGACACTGGTTGCGGCCGTGGGCACCACGCTGCGCAAGATCCGCAACGAAGCTGTCATCGCCATCGACGCCAATCCGACGTACGGCTCTCTGGGCCGGCTCATCGCACGCGATGGCAAACCACCGGCCTCGATCCGAGAGTTCCTGGCCCACAATGACTTAACGAGCTTCAGCGTCGCGCGACAATACTTCGGCAGCAATGACGAAGGACTCGAGGTCCTAGCTGGCAACCCGAACGTGACTAACCCGCTGATCCTGACCCCGCAAGTGTTCGCCGACACCATTGCCCGCACCCAGGGCTTCTATCAACTGTCGCTGGTGGACTGCGGCGCTGAGATCGAGCATCAGGTGATCCCAGCGGTGTTGTCGTCGTCGAACGCCTTGATGATCGTGGGCTCGATGAACCTGCAAGGTGGTCTGGCGGTGGAAAAAACAGTGGACTGGCTGGCGGCCCGCAATGGACACGAACTGCTCAAGCGCTCATTCATCGTGTTGACCGACGCCTACCGTTGTGCGACCAAGAAATTCGTCACTGAAGTGACCGAGAAGGTGGGGCCCCGTGTACGGGGGGTGAAGGTCATTCCTTTCGATGCGCACCTGCGTGATGCCCAGCCGTTGGTCTTCGATGCGTTGCGGCCGCGAACGCAGACGGCGTTGATCGAGTTGGCAGCTGAACTGGCCGACGGATTCCCCACCGCCGGAGCGCTGGTCGGGTGAGTGTCGACCAGCAGGACCTGGCGGGCGCAACCGCGCCGTCGTTACCGCCTCGGGTGTTGGTGGCCGTGATGGCAGGGGCGACGAAAGTGGGCGTGGTGCTGGATGCTTCAGCGCCGGTGTCGGCGCAGATGTCGGCGTTGGTTGATGTGATCAACGGCCGCCTGGAAGATCTGGGGCAGCCGGTGATGTCACCCGGGCCGGGTCGCGGCCGGTGGGGGTTGTGCAGGGTCGACGGGACACCGCTGAAACTGTCGCGGTCACTGGCTGATCAGGGAGCGCGTGACGGGATCCGGTTGTGGCTGAGATTCATACCGGACTCCGAGGCGCGGATCAATGTGGTCGAACATGTCACCTCGGCGGTGGCCCAGGAGCTTACGAAGCGTTGGCCGGGTCTGAGCGCGGCGTGGGCGGGCCGGGTCGGGGCGGCCATGGTGGTCTGCGGAGTGGCGGCTGCCACTGCGCTGATGTTGCGCTGGCGTTTCGGCCACATGGGGTGGGGGCCCAGCATCTTCTGTGCAGTGTTGGCTCTGGTGCTGATCGGCGCCGCCGTGATCACGCTGGCCCGCTGCACGGACAGCGCCGACGGCAGGCGCATCGGTGACACGTTGTTGTTGATCGGATGCGTGCCGGCCGCGGTGAGTGCCGCCGCCCTGGTGCCGGGCCCGGTGGGAGCCCCGCATGCGGCGCTGGGGGTGGCGATGCTGATGAGCGCGGCGGTGCTGATTGTGCGTTTCACCGGCCGCTACATCGCGTTGGGAACGACGGTGATCATCGCGGGGGCGGCGGCCGGGGCCGCGGCGCTGGCACGGATGACTTTGGTGACCTCGGCGGTCACCCTGCTCGGTGTCGTGCTACTCGTCTCGATCCTGCTGATGCATCTGGCCCCGACAGTTGCGCGGTGGGCAGCCGGTATCCGGCTACCGGTGTTCCCGTCGGCATCGGGACGCTGGATTTTCGAGACCCGCCCTGATCTGCCCACGGATAAGGTGGTGGCCTCCGGCGGCATCACGAGCTATGACGGGCCGCAATCGGTGCGGGACGTGGTGGTGTGCACCGACCGTGCGCACGCTTATTTGTCGGGCCTGCTGATCGGCACTACTGCTGTGATGGCGGTGTGCTGTGTGGGGTTGTGTGATCCGCACGCCCCTCGCCGAGGGGTTGCGCTGCTTGTGGCCGGCCTGGTCGCGGTAGCTGTGCTGTTGCGGGGCCGGTCGTTTACCGATCGCTGGCAGGCCACTGTGCTGGCCGGGGTCGCGGTGGCGGTGGTGATCGGTGTTGGCGGCCGCTATGTCCTGGGGCTGTGGACGCTGACAGCGCTGTTGGTCGGTACCTCGGTGATGGTTGCTGTTCCCGTGGCCGGGCTGGTTGCCGGGGTGGTGGTGCCCAACCGCTTCTACACACCGACATTCCGCAAGATCGTGGAGTGGATCGAATACTTTTGTCTGGCCGCCATTTTCCCGCTGACCTTCTGGCTCATGGGAGTGCTGGCCGCGATCAGGTACCGGTAGGTGGTGTCGATGACGGGCTATCGACGAGCGGTCGCGGTGGGCTTGTGCGGGGTGGCGCTGGTCGGGAATGCCATGTGGGTCGCTGTCCCCGAGGCGCGGGCGGTAGAGCCCCCGCAGATCGACCTCGCTGCGCTCCCGGCTGATGGACCGCCGGGACCGGATCAGCCGATGCGCCAAGGCGCACTGTGCACCCGTGTCGGCACGCTGCCGGGCACCGATTACCGTGTACAGCCGCATTTCATGGACATGCTGGATTTGGCCGACGCGTGGCGCTTCGGGCGCGGCAACGGCATCAAAGTGGCTGTCATCGACACCGGAGTCAGCCCGCATCCACGGCTGCCCGATCTGATCGGCGGCGGCGACTATGTGGTGGCCGGCGGCGACGGCCTGTCGGACTGCGACGCTCACGGGACGATGGTGGCCTCGCTGATCGGTGGCGCACCCGCGGATGGAAAGACGCCGCTACCGCCGCCTCGGCAGACCCGTCGGCCCGACACCGCGCCCACCAGCGAAGCTCCCCCGCCCCCGCCCCCGCCGCAGACGGTGACGGTGCAAGTACCCCCGCCGCTGCCTCCGGATGAGCCGGCCCGCTGGAACCGTTCTGGCTCAACGGTGTTCGTGGGGTCGGGTTTCGGGTGGGCGTCCGAGGGCCCTGGGCCCGCCGATGAGCAGGCACCGTCGACCACCGGTGAACCGCCATCACCGGCACCGCCGCCCCCTGCGGCTGACGGGTTCAGCGGTGTGGCGCCGGGAGTGCAGATCATTGCCATTAGGCAGAGCTCACGCGCATTTAGCCCCAAGGATGCCTTCTCCGGTGACCAGGATCCGGCCACCCGGCGCAAAGCCGGTGACATCCGCACGATGGCCCGCGCGATCGTGCATGCGGCCAACATGGGTGCCTCTGTGATCAACATTTCCGAAGTCTCGTGCATGAGCGCCACCAACATCATCGACCAGCGTGAACTCGGGGCTGCGATCCACTATGCCGCCATCGACCGCAACGCGGTGATTGTGGCCGCCGCGGGCAACAGTGGTGAGAACGGCAACAGCGACTGCAAACAGAATCCCGTCTATAACCCGTTGACCCCCAACGACCCTCGGGACTGGGGCGGGGTGACGACGGTGGTCACTCCGGCATGGTTCTCCGACTACGTCCTGAGCGTGGGTGCGGTCGACGCGAAGGGCACACCGTTGGATGCCAGCATGGCCGGGCCATGGGTCTCTCTTGCCGCGCCAGGCACTGACATCGAAGGATTGTCACCGCGCGACGACGGGTTGATGAATGCCGTTGAAGGGCGGGACAACACGATGGTGGCACGCGAGGGTACGTCCTTTTCGGCGGCGATCGTCTCCGGTGTCGCCGCGCTGGTGCGGGCCAAGTATCCGCTACTGACCTCCCACCAGGTCATCAACCGACTGCTGGCCACCGCACGCGCTCCCGGCCGCGGTGTGGACAACAGAGTCGGGCACGGGATCATCGACCCGGTCGCGGCGCTGAGCTATGACCTGCCCCCTGGGGAACCTGTTGGGCCGCAACATTTGTCCTCCCCGCTGGTACTGACACCTCCGACAGTGGGCCGTGACATGACGCCGGTATGGGTGGCCGCCGGCGGCGTAGGCGCACTGGCAGTGGCGTGCAGCGTGATCCTGGGTAGCGCCGCACTCATCCGCAAGGAGCAACGATGAAACCGATGCTGCCGCTGGGCATACGGCTCGGTTGGACCCGCGTCGTAGCGGTGTTCGTCGCCACTGTCGCGCTGCTGTCACTGGGCGGCGCTGCAGCGGGTCGAGCCGGGTGGTGGGTTGCTGCCGGCGTGGCGGTCCTGCTCAGCGCGGCAACGGTCGTGACGTGGCGAGGCGCAACAGTGTTGCGGTTGGGGCTGCGGGCGATCAACGCGCACAGCGCGATGGTAGCCACGACCGCCGGTGAGACTGCCGACTATCACCGGACATACGGGCAAGGACCGGTCGGAATCCGCGCGTTGGGACCGTATTTGGCGGCGGTGGTGGCCGTGGACGGCCAAGCACACAGCCCCTCGGCGCTGGACCACCATCGGGTCGCTTCGTTGGCGACGTTGCCGGTGGCCGCGGTCGCCGAGGGATTGCGCCAGTTCGATGTGACCTTGGAGTCCATCGACATCGTCAGTGTCGGTAGGCGGCGGGCATCTGAGCGGCACCATAGCTACGCCGCGGTCTATTCGAGCCTGATCGGGGATCACCCGGCGGTGGGGCAGCGCCGGACATGGCTGGTGGCCCGGTTCGATGCCGAACGAAGCGCGCGGGCGGTCCTGTGGCGGGAGTCGGTGGCCGCCACTGTGGGAGCCGCTGCGCAGTGGCTTGCCCAGGAGCTGACCGGGCTGCGCTGTCCGGCTCGAGTGTTGACCGCACAGGAGATCCGTGAAGCCGATGCCGAGTTGCTGGCCGGGATTGATCCGGCGGAGCTTCGCAGCGGGTGGGGCCGTCTGCGCCACTCCAACGGCTATGTGCAGACCTACTGGATGTCACCGTCTGACATTTCCAGCGACACGTTGGACCGGCTGTGGGTTCCTGACACCGACGCTACCGCGGTCACGGTGCAGCTGCGCCCGGCAGTTGGGGGGCGACGCGGGTGGGGGTTGTGGCCCGGTACCACACCGGTGCCCCGCTCTCCGAGGCGCCGCTCAGTGGACTCAACCCCCTCACCGGTCGCCACGACTTGGGGTTGGCGGCCGGATCACTGACCGCCAGAACGCCTTTAGCGGTGCCTAGTTGCGCACTGGAGGATGTGGACCAGCCCCTGGCGGTGGCGGTCTGCGCCACCGGGATCGTTGTGGGCAGCAACGCGACCGGGCATCCGCTGCTGGTGGATCTGAGTTCGCCGGCCACGACCTCCACCGTGACGCTGGCCGGGGAGCTGGCGTTGACGGTCCAGGTGGCGCTACGCGCTGCCGCGACCGGCTACCAAGTCCTCGTGCACACCGACCGTCCGCAGCGCTGGAAGCAGGTCACCGGTGCTGGGTTGCAGCTTGTCGGTGCCGCGGGCGCGCAAGGGCCGTTGCCGCCCAGCCCGCGGCGGTGGATGGTCGTCTATGACCTGGTCGCCGGCGCAGCCCCCGACGGCGCCGCCGTCATAGTGCGCACCGTACCGGCCGGCACCGCTTCGGGCGCCGACATCCACATCGAACAAGACGGTGCTCGCACCGCCATAGTCCGGACATGGGCATTCCGGGTCCGTGTGCGCATCGATCTGGACTATGAGCGCCAGCACGTGGCCGCCACCCCGGGCCGGGCCGCCTAAAACAGTGTGTTCAAGGAGCAGCGTTGACAGGCATTGAAGCAGAAGCCCAGGCCCGTACCGCGTTTCGTCGCGGATTGTTGGCATCAGGCATTGGGGTGGGCGGGTTGGTGCCCACTCACAACGAGCGCGTGGCCCGCGAGATGTTCACGGCGGTGACCCGCGCCGATCCCAGCATCTGTGATGGATGGCTGGGCCGGATTCTGGCCGGCGAGGACGACATTGACGTGTTGGCCGGCGCCTGGGAAGCCGTGGATTCCTATGGCTGGGAGATCCGCCGTGTCGGGGTGCTGGCGGCCGATTTTCGTCCCAACGTGCTTGACGGGCTGTTCCTGCGGCTGCCGATCAATTCGGCGGAGTCGTTGCGCTGCGCCTACGCCGCTGCTTTGATCCGCGAGGGCAGCTTCGCCGCAGCAGATGATCTGCTGAATTGTGTTGCTGAACCATCCGATCCGCTCGATGCCGACATGCACCGCTACGTCTGCGGATTACTGCACTTCCGCACCCAGCGTTGGACTGATGTGCTGCGGCTCTTTCGGTCCGACAAGCGTTGGTACCGACCGGAATACGAGTGCGCGGCCACTGCGATGGCCACTACCGCGCTGGCGTCTCTGGGAGTGTTTGAAGACGCTTTCCGCCGCGGCGAGCACGCCGTCAACGATGATCGGGTACCGGCTGCCACGACCATCGTCTTGTACACCCAGGCAATGTGTCTGCGCCACCTCGATCGCGAAGCCGAGGCAGCGCAGTTGTTGCGGCGGGTGTATTCCCGTGATCCGAAGTTCGCCCCGGCACGGCAGGCGATGGATGACCCCACTCGGCGGCTGGTCCTGACCGACCCCGAGACCATTGAGGCCCGCACCGATCCGTGGGATCCAGACAGCGCCCCCAACGCCGCCGACTCCGATGTCGCCCGCGATGCCGAAATGGCGTCGAAGTATCTGGCTGAGGGCCAAGCTGAGCTCGACGCCATGTTGGGCATGGACATCGCCAAACGCGAGATCAAACGGATTAGGTCGACCACGAAGGTGAACCTGGCCCGCTCCCGCGTCGGGCTGAAGGTACCGGTCACCTCACGCCACACTCTTCTGCTTGGCCCACCGGGCACCGGAAAGACGTCGGTGGCGCGGGCATTCACCAAACAGCTGTGCGGGCTGAAGGTCTTACGCAAGCCGCTGGTGGTGGAGACCAGCCGCACGAAACTATTGGGCCGCTATATGGCCGAGGCGGAAAAGAATACCGAGGAGATGCTCGAAGGCGCGCTCGGCGGAGCGGTCTTCTTTGACGAGATGCACTCCCTGCACGAGAAGGGCTACTCCCAGGGCGACCCGTACGGGAACGCGATCATCAACACCTTGCTGCTCTACATGGAGAACAACCGCGATGACCTGGTGGTGTTCGGTGCCGGCTACGCCAAGGCGACCGAGAAGATGCTTTCAGTGAATCAAGGTCTGCGGCGGCGCTTTTCGACGGTGATCGAGTTCCACAGCTACACCCCACCCGAGCTGGTCGGGTTGACGAAGCTGATGATTGCCGAGGACGACGACGTGACCTCCGACGAGGCCGTCGCCGTGCTGCTCCCCGAGTTCGAAAGGTTCTACGCCCAGCAAACCACGACCGCCGACGGCGACGTGATCCGCGAAATTGACCTGCTGGGCAACGCCGGCTTTGTCCGCAACGTCGTCGAAAAGGCGCGTGATCACCGCAACGACCGGCTCGACACCGCCGAACTTGACGAGCTGCTGGCCAGCGAGGACATCAACATCACCGACGAACAACTGCGCAACCTACGTGAGTTAACCCGCGACGATCTAGCCGAAGGTCTGCGCGCCGCGGTGTCAGAAAGGCGCGAACAGCACGGATAAATTCACGAACCGACCAATAAGGGCCGGGGCGCGCCTGACAGTGATTGCGGTTCGGGCCCTGGTGAGAGTCAGGCAAGCGGTGCCAGCAGTGCCTGACGGCGGGGCGACGCACTCCACCGCGGGATCGTTCGCTGGGTCAATACTCGATTCCTCTTCCGGCAACTCGATCATCCGATTATTTTGGGGCAGTGAAGGGGACGCGGTTCGGCCGCTACGTACTGATCGAGTTGCTGGGGCGTGGCGGCATGGGTGAAGTTTGGCGTGCCCATGACACCGAGACCGACCGAGTCATCGCCATCAAGCTCCTGCCCGCGCATTTCTCCGAGGACGCGGAATTTCAACGACGTTTTCGTAGGGAAGCTCACGCTGCAGCCCGGCTAAATAGCCCGCACATCATCCCAATTCACCACTATGGCGAGATCGATGGCCGCCTCTACGTCGATATGCGGCTGATTGAAGGATGCGACCTGAGCGCCCTGCTGTCTAAGGGGCCGCTCGATCCCGCACGCGCGGTCCACATTATCGACCAAGTTGCCAAAGCCTTGCACGCCGCGCATCGAGGTGGTCTCTTGCACCGCGATGTCAAACCCTCCAACGTCCTGCTCGACGGTGACGATTTCGCCTACCTGATCGATTTCGGGATCGCGCGTGCCGCGGAGGACACTCGAATGACACGGTCCGGCAGCACCATCGGGACCTTCGCCTACATCGCTCCGGAGCGGTTAGATCCGCAAGCAGGAGAAGACGCCCGCGCCGACATTTACTCGCTGGCCTGCGTACTTTACGAATGCCTGACCGGCGGCCCACCCTTCCCCGGCGACACCATGCCGCAACTGGTTGCCGCACACCTGAGCACCCCTCCTCCGAGGCCCTCAGCTGCCGCATCGGGCGTGCCCGAAGGGCTTGATCCCGTGATCGCAAAAGGTATGGCGAAGGACCCGCGTCAGCGGTATGCAACCACCGTCGAGTTGGCAGACGCCGCCCGGTCGGCGATCGCTTCTCCAAACGAAAAGCTTTCCACCCCAGCGCCGAATGCCGCAGACTCGAGGCGTGCGTCCTCAGCGGGTAAACGTCTGAGGCCGGCCGCTGAGAGAAGCCCAGCCAACGAGCTTCGGCCGCATGGCAGCCGAACGGTTGCCACGGTCGCAGTCGCTGTCGCCACGTTGGTCGGGATTGCGGCGATCGGTTTCACACTCCGGAGCCATTTTTGGGCTAGTGAGGGAAGTGCAGGAACAACCGCATCTGCGGCTGGCACCCCATCAGTCGTGACCACCCTGTCGACAACCAATCCCGCTGCCAGTAAATCGATTACGAGTCCGACGACACCGCCCACGACGGTGAGTACGTCGCCAACAGCATCAAGAGCGGGGTTTTTCGGCGAGTGGGGCCAACATGCCACCTCAGTGACCCTCGCACCAGACGGGAGCGCACATTACGTGGTGACACAGGGCGCAATGTACAGCACGTCCTGGTCGGCCACATGGTCGCCGATGACTTCGACTACGGCCATGATTGTCTTGACAGCGCAACTGGATTCGCGTGGAGACGCCGCCGGGTCAGGGCTCATCCGGTACCCCGGCGAGGCCTTTACCTTCACGCTGCAACCCAACGGCTACGCGACGATTACGGCACCCACTGGTGAGCCGATCACGTTGTGTCCTAGAGGCACCGGCTTTCGCGACACGCAATTGCTCTGCGGTGCCTGAGGTAGCTCATACCGCAGCGGCGTCGCGGCCCTACCTACTGCCATCTACTCGCGGCCTTGCACGGGTGGATTCTCAAAGGGCAAGTACGCGCCGGCCACACCGTCGGCGGGTTGCCGCGGGGCAGGGCCGTTGCCGGTGCCGGCACGGCCGGCGACTGGCCTTTCTGTGGTGGGCGCTGCCTGGTTATCGCGGTGACGCTGTGAATCGGGTTGCCCATTGCCGGCTGTGCGGCCCGGACGATGATTGCTCCCGGGGGCTTCGGCGGCGGCGGAGCGCTGGCCGTTTCCGCGCTGGCGTCCCTGAGTGACGCGGCTGGTGACGGCGGCCGCGGCGGCGGCCTCGGGTGCTAGGACGGCGGTGGCGCCGGCTTGGGCAGTCGCTGTGTGGCCGCGGGCGGCCCTATCGGACTGCGTCGCGGGGGGTGGGGTGCGTTTACCCGAGCTCGGCGGGCGTCCGCCGGGAGGGCGTCCCGGGACAGGGAGACCTGTGAGGGGTGGATCATCGGGTGCGTGGCCACCGCCTTTGGCGCTCGTCGTGCCGCCGGTGTGGGTGGGCGGCGCGCCGGGCAGCCCCAGGGCGAGAGTGGCGGCCTGTTGGACGCGGTCGCGGCCTTGCTCGTAGCCGCGGCGGGCGGTGCGGTTGAGGTCGTTGACCACGTGGGTGATGTCGCGGCGGGTGTGGTCGCCGAGTTCTCTTTTGAGCCACCACAGTCCGCCGATCGCGACGGCGGAGATGAGGCCGATCATGATCAGGCGGGCCAGCGGGTGGCTCATGCCGACTTGGTCGGCGTAGCCGCCGCGAGCGGCCATTTTCAGGACGATCACTGCTGCGACTGAGATGTAGGTGGTGTAGACGAAGACCAGCAGCGCGTGTTTGAAGAACAGGCTCAGTCGCCGCAGTGCACGCTGTCGTGGCTGTCCGTGGATCATGGCGGGGGCAGCGGCCACTATGGCGATGAGCGCGTTGATGAATGCGGCGCAGCAGACCATCACGTAGCTATAGGTCGCGTAAAGAACGAAGATCGTGAACACGGCGCCCAGCAGTAGGTAGAACACGCCGAGGGCGAGGTTGGCGCCGTTGAGGTGTTGAGCGAACGCCAGTGCTTGTTGGGCGCCGCAGCTACCCATGGCGTGTGCGGGGCCGTCAGGCTTACCGCCGAGGATCGCGGCGGTGTAGGCGTTGCCGCAGCCGCTGATGTCGTCGACGGTGGTTCCGAAGTTCATCAGTTGTAACGGTGTTCGCAGGGTGGCGTCGGCGATGAGGCCTGTGAGGTGTTGCAGTTGGGCGTTGGTGCCGCCACCAGTGATCGGGCCGTTGTTGGCGAAGGCCTGCGCGACTTTGAATCCGAGGGCGCGGGCCTGGCCGAGCAGCCCGTTGTCGTTGGACAGATCCGACAGCGGGTCTCTGGTGAGGACCATCCCGAGGATGCCGATGACGAAGGCGGACAGCGTGATTCCGCCGCCGTGACCTTTGCGGCCGTGCCACAGCATGTGGTAAGCCCCGACCGCGAGGCCGGCGAGCATGCACAGCGGAAATACCCACAGTTCGGCGAGCAGGGAGCGCAGCACCTCGAAAAGGGGCCGAAACCAGGTGGCCAGCCAGTAGAGCCAGGTGTTGGACATGGCGAAACGCAGGAGCCACAGCGACGTGGCGACCATGAAGATGTAGAGGGCCGCTTCGGATTGGATTATTTCGACGATGATTTCGTGGGTGAGGCCGGTAGTGACGGCGTTGGCCAGCCACCGGGTCCAGCTGGCGGGGTCTGCGGTGAGTTCAGGCCCGGCCTTGGAGATGGCTTCGCTGGTGGTGACCACCGAGAGGTAGTAATTGCCGACCGGCACTCCGTGGCTGTCGGTGACACCGGTCCAGTTCAGTGCGCCGGTCAGCGTGGAGGCGGCCGCCTGTGGTGCGCTCACAAGGGCCCAAGTCATCAGCAGGTGGCTGGTGAACCACAGTGTGGCGATGCGGCGCAGGCGGGGTCGGGTGGCGAGCTGGTAGGCAAGGTATTCGGTGATGCGGTGTGCTATTGGTGCACGGCGCGTTGTGGTCATGCGACCCGTCCGGGCGTGGTGTCGTAGGCGGCATGTATGGCCTGGTCGGGTTCGGCCACTACTCGGATAGGCGATTTGCGCCGGAACTCGTCGACGAAGAAGCCGAGTCCTTTGCGGCTGCCGCGGTCGACGCCGCCTGCTGTGTCGTCGTCAAAGGCTGTCGGGTCGCGCATTTCCGCGGGGCTGGGTTGAGCGAGGAAGAATTCTTCGATGTCGCCGTAGTCATCGGCGCGGATGCCGACCTTGGTGGCGACTTGTTTTGCTAGGTCTTCGTTTTCGAACGGCATGATCAGTTGTTGGGTGATGAATTTGTCACCCATCAGGGCCAGGTCGGCGACGGGGTCTTGGGTGATGATCAACAAACCGGTGTAGTGCTTGCGAGCCCGACGGCTGATCAGGTGGGCGTCGTCGGCGCCGGCGCGGGAGTTGAGCAGGGCGGCGGCTTCTTCGAGGACGATGAGCCCGAAGCGTTGTTTGTTGGCGAAGAAGCTGACGCGGGCCAGCCGTACGAGCATGCCGTAGATGGCCACGGACGCGCGTTTGCGGTCTGAGAGGCCGTTGTAGAGGTGCGGGGTGGTCATTTCCTCGGCACTGGGCAGGTCGAGGCTGCCGGTGAGCCAGACGGTGACGTCGAGGCTGTTCAAGTCGGGCACGGCCAGGGTGTCATCGAAGATTGCGGTGGTGAAGTCGTAAGTGGCCCATGATGTGAGGGCTGCCAGGATGGGGGCAAGGTCAGCGGCGAGCGCGGCGACCTGTGGTGGGCGGGTGTCGTCGCAGGCGGGGGCTTGGATGGCAGCGATGTAGGTCATCAGAGCGGCGGTGCTGGTGATGCCGAACCTTCGGCGGGCGTCGGGTTCGAGCAGCGCGCGTAGCCGCTGTACGCCGATGGTGGTGGAGTCCAACCCCATCATGGGGATCATGTAGTCCAGCCAGTAACCGCCGGCGACAGCGTCGGGGAAGGTGCGCAGCGGGTCGCAGCTGAATTGGTTTCCGGCCATGTCGATGACGGCTTTGTTGGGGACATCGGTGAGTGCGTCGTCCCATTCGGTGCCTGGGTCGACGATGAATACTTGTGCGCCGCGCTGAATCTCGGCGCGGGTGATGCGTTTGGCGGCATAGGACTTGCCGTAGCCGAGGGCTCCGCTGCACACCAGGCAGGGATTGCGGTTGCGCCGGGCGGTGCCGGGCAAGTCGAGCAGCACTGCGCTGCTTAGCGCGGTGCTGGTGTTGAAGCCCAACAGGATTCCGGTGGTGTTGCCGACCATGGAGGACGTGATGGGGACGAACCTCGACCATTTCTTGGTGGTGGTTGGTTGGGCGAATTGGTCCACGCCGCTTTTGTGGTTGGGTACGCCGGGGTTGAACGCGGACCAGAGCCGGGTTTGTGCCCCGTGGTAATGGCGGATAGCGATCTGTCCGGACCCGGTGAGTTCTTCGCGTAGTCGTTTGATGCTGTAGTCGAGGGCTTTCGCGTCGGGGGCGCCCACGGCGATGAGGAAAGCGGCTTCAAGGGGGCGTTCGTCAATGTTGTCGGCGAGTTGGCGGTTGTATTCGGCGAGCTGGCGGGCTGTGGTGATGAGTTCGGCGTCACCGTTGCGGACGTCGCGGCGCTGAGTGAATTGATCGTTGATGTTGCCTTTGGCGCGGTCGTTGCGTACGAATTCCATTTCGCGGCTTCGTGGGACGAGGTTGATGGCGAAGTCGAATGTGGCTGTGGTGTCGAGGTCATCGAGGGCCTGCAGGAACTCTGAGCCGGGGAAGATGATGCCGGCTCTGGGCATGTCCACGACGGGCAGAATCGCTTGGTAGCTGTCGGAGTAGAGGCCGTCGGGGCTAGAGATCCGCAGTGTCTTGGCCCATGAGGGGATTCGGCGTATCCCGAGAGACCAGCCGAGGGTCAGGGCGGCGACGGTAGCGGCGAGGAGCAACGCGAGGACGGGGAGCTCGGCCGTCGCCGCGATGATTGCGGCTGTTGTCAGACCTGCGGCGGTTGTGCGCAGCGGCAGCCCCCGGCCTGCGCCGTGTTGTTGGTCGCCTTCGTCGAAGGCCGCGGCCGGCAAGGGGGTGCTGCTGTGATGTGCTGGGCCGCGATGGGGTGGGAGCGGGTGATCGAACACCCCGCGCCAGGCGTTGTGCCGCCAGAACCAGTCGATCATCTCTTCGGTGGCGGGTGTGGGCGTGAATTCTTCGGGGAGCGCGGTGATGATGTCGTGGCCGAGGCGTTGGTAGGCGGCAACGGAGTCGTCGGAGTCTTTGTCGCGGCCGATTACCCAGTCACGGAGTTTGGCGGCGCTGCCGACGGGGCTGTGTCCGGCGCGGCCGGCATCGACCGGTATTGACAGCCAATAGATTCGGGATCGGGGCGCTTCGGCGGCGATGACGGGGGCCATTGCGGTGCAGGTGTGGACCCAGGATGGGCTGTCGTGGTGGCCGTGCAGCATCGCTCCTAACAGTTGACGCTGGTTTTGTGGCACGCAGAGCCCGTATATCCAGGTGCCGGCGGGGATTTCGCGGGCCAGGACTTGGTGGCGGTCGGCTACCCCGACGCGGCGTTTGGTGGATTGCAGGAAGTAGGGGAGCCCGCTGAGCAAGTAGTGCGCGTACACGCCGTGATTGGTGAAGCTGAGGTTGGCGGTGATGGTGTGCGGCGGGGCGAGCAGCGGGTTGTCGGTGCTCGAGGTGGACTGGGGTCGAAGCACCCGCCACCAGCTGCGCAGCCGAAAGCGCAGCGTCGGCCGTCCTCGTGGCATCAGGGCCGCGATGCCGGCGGCGATTGTGGTGAGCAGCACCCCGTAGATCAAGGTGGTGCGGGCGTGCCCGGAGTCGAGCATGAGCACGGTGAGCGCAACGGTCAGCCCGCCGCCGCCGTAGAGGCTGATGGCCACCCCAAGCCGTAGCGGCTTTTTGAGCAGGATGTCGGTGTAGACGGGTGTGTCGTGAACACCTTTGAACATTTGGGCTGACTCAACCATGGCCAATTCCTCTGTGACGCAAGAGATAGTGCGCGGGCGCGAGCCGCCATGTGCGGCCCGCGCTCGCGGCAGGGGGACTGGGGTTACTGCCCGAATTGGCCGGTGGTGATACCGGTGCGGTCCACGGTGTGCTTGGCCGATGTGTAGATGGCGTAGCCGGACCCGACGATGACGGCCACGACGACTGCGGTCAGCGCCCAGCCAACGGTTTCGCCGATACGTCCACCGAGGAACGCTCCGCCCGCGCGAATGCCGCCGGCGAGCAGGATGCCGATGACCAGGACGCCCACACCGATGGTGTAGAGGGATCTGCTGCCCGAGACGAGGTCGGCGGCCGCGAGCAGAGTGGGGGCGGCGGTGGAGGTGGCGAGATACATTGGGTTTCCTTCTCTTGTAGGTGTTTTGCAGGCGCGGGTGTTACCGCGGTGCAGCGGCGGCGGGGATGACGGGGGTCAGTTCAGCGCTCTCCGCTAGCAGTGGTGCGTAGTCGAGCGCTGAGACTGTCCATCGGCCGCTGGTCACCGTCAGCACGATGGGGTAGTCCAGTTGCAGAGGCGCGAATTGGTTAGTGACGGCGCTGGCCGCGGCCAGGACGTGCAGCGTGGTGCCCTCGGCGGGTACGTCGTGGTCGGGGGTGTTGCGGTTGGCGGTCAGCCGGGTCAGTTGCACGGATCGGTAGTCGGCCGCCGGCAGCAGCCCGGAGGTCGGCGTGACGTATCGCTCCAGTCCGCCGCTTGCGGTGAGGTAGCTGGTGAGGAATCCGGCGACTGTGGTGAAGGCCGGCGAGGTATCAGGGAGGGTCGCGGGGTACCCCAGCGGGGCATCTGCGCCGGCGCCCGGGCCGTTGACACGGGCCGGTAGTGCGCTGGCGCGCACCCCGTAGCTGGTGTAAACGACGGGGAGCCGGTAGTAGGTGGTGCGGGGGGTTGCGGCTTGGAAGGGACGTTCGGACACGGAGACGACGACACTCCACTGTTGGGTTTCGCCCGTGTCGCTGACGAGCGTAACTGCTGATACGGCAGGCGAGTTCACGACAAACGCAGGTGTGGTGGGCAACCGTAGCGGGTCACGCAGCGTCCAGCACTCGTGCAGTGATTGTTGGTCGGCTTGGGTAGCCGTCAACCATCGTGTGACGCAGTCCTGGGCGTAGGAACCGATCAGCGCAGTGCGGTTGACGGCGGTGCGGGCCGGGCCTGCGACGTCGATGGGTTCGTCGGTAATCCAGCCCCAGATGGTGGCGATCGCCACTATTGCGCAGGAGCCGATGCCGACCGCCGACGCCGCTCGGCGCAGCAGTGTGTGGCTGTGTTCGAGGCGCTTGCGCCAGGTGTTGGTCATCATGGGGGAGCCCTTTACTGGGGTGGGTGGCCGAAGATTCTGATCGAGGACACCGCGAATGTGTTGTCGGCGGGGTCGGTGTGGGATTGATCTGCGGGCAGGCTGGCCGTGGGTGTGGGTGATGCCTCCCCTGCTGGCGTCGGCCCGAGGACCTCTCCGAGCAGCCCCCCTGATCCGGCAGTGGGGTTGGGTGTTGAGGTGGGTGCCGTTTCGGCTGGTGCGCGGCCGGTTTCGAGGACCAGCAGGATGATTCGTGAAGCCAATACGCCACGGCCCGGCAACGCTTGAGGGGCTTCACCGTGCACCGCGTGGGTCTCTTGCGGGACGACAGTCGGGGGAGAGTCGTTGAAGCTCCACTGCAGTCGTTTGATCACTTGGTGCTGCAACCATTGGTCGGCTCCGGAGGCGTCGCTGCCTACCCAGCCCGGCGTTATGGAAACCCCGGTGATGACCATGGTGCGGCCCAGATTGAGGACGAGGTGCTGACCGACGATGCCGCCGTGGACGCAGACCCATGCTTGGGTGGGGTCGGTTCCTGCCACCGATTGCGCCGCAGTGGATCCCGGCAGGCATCCGACAGCAGTGGCGCTGTAGGGGATGGCGGCGTCCGGGCCGCTGGCGGCGGCACCGGCGGTGGTGGTGGGCGCGGCGACGATACTCACCTGAGTGCTGGGATGGGCGGCACGGTCCTGGTCGTCGGTATGCGGTCGGTGCCGCATGACCACCAGCATCCCGCCGACGACGAGGCTGGCCACGACGGTCACCGCCACAAAACCTAAGGCGATTACCCGGTTGTATCGCGGAGATTCAGAGGTGGGCTCAACGGTGTCGACGGAGGGCTGCAAGTCGTCGCCTCCAACCGTGACCACCCTGCCTTGATCACCACCTTCACCGTCAGCCTGGGCGGCGACCGGCTCGACGCCGAACCCGTCGTCATCCCCACTGACAGAGACAACTTCGCCATCGGCACCGTTGTGATCATCTGCTTCCAAGGCGATCGGCGCGCAGGGAAAGCAGCCGTCGTCACCCACCGAGTCGTCAACCTCGTCGCGGAGTTCCTGCCCAGCGGGTTCGGGGTCATCTGACTGCGCTTCGCTAGAGCTGGCGCGTGGACCACTCTGAACCTTCTCGCCGAGCCATCCCTCAGTGCTGTCCCAGACCTGCTGAGAATTGGCGATGGTGTCTTTCATGGATGCACCGGGTCCACCGGTGTGACAGTCGTGTGCGCCGATGCGGACAGCCGATCGGTGCGGGGCGGCAGGCCGGCGGCACCGACTGCGATCCGCAGCCAGCGCCGTCTTGGTCTGTGATGAAACTGAGCAGACCGCAACGGTCGCCAACGCGGGGCTGCCAGTATCGGCGTACAGGACATGCGTGCAGCTAGCAAAGCCTCGACGCGGCGAAGCGGGGCGATGCTGCGCGTTGGTTGGATGACCGTCGCCGATTCTCGTATCCCACCGAAGCCAACCATGACGACCGTTGATTTCATGTGCCTTACCTCCTTACTTTGAGTCAGCTTAAGGGCGGCCGCATTAATATTCGACGGCCGTAGAGAAATCGCCGAAGCCGTTGCTACTGTCTTTTGCGTGCATCCAGTACCCACAGACGGTTTGAACCGGTTGCTCTTTTTTCTCGATGACCGGCTAGCGCAGTTGCGGTGGAGCCGAGAAGACCTCGGCGCCGCAGGCGGACCGGTCCCGGCGACGTTGCGTTCGGCAGTCCGCCGTGGCGGCGGCCTGTCGCGGCGGTCATTGGCGCGCCTGGACTATGCGCTTGGCTGGCAGGAGGGATCGGCCAGCCGGGTGCTGGCGGGCGGCAGTCCCTCTGTGCGCGTATCAGACCTGCTCACAGCCAGTTCAGCGATGATCGGCGCGACCAGGCAGGAAGCGCAGTGCGCGGGAATCGGGCGGTGCGCAGAAGAGTTGAGGAATTTCCTGTTGGATGTCGCGCATCGTTTGGAGGACTTCTACACTGAGCCAGTAGGAGCGGTTAGGGGCGGCGCTGATGCCTGCTGGTGCTGACAAGTACGACGAGATCCGCCGTCAATGGATCGCCCGTAATCAACGGACTTTTATATTCCAAAAAAGGCGCGCAGAAATCTTAGCGCGCGATATACGTCGGCGCGACGGCGTTTTAACTGGTGCGCGTCCTGATCCTGCGGATGATGACGTGATTCATCCGTGGTACATGCGACCCGTTAATACGCCGTACGCCATGCTTGACTGGGCCATTTTTATGTCGGCGGCCGTGCTGGCTCCGGCGGGTTGGCCCTTGGGCAAGCTGATGTCGATAACTGTCGTTCAGCTAATACCCGGCGAGCTGCGCTCGTACCCTATCGCAGGATTCATGTGGTCGGCCGCCATCGTCGGGCCCCCTACCAATGATGGTGATGGCGCTCGGACCCAGCCAATACCTGGATGACGCGATTGGCGTTCCGTGGGCGCTGGCCCAGCTGCCCGCTGCGCTGCTGACGGCAGGGATTTACGGGATCCTGGAGGGCTGGCTGGCAGTGGACGGAGCACGCGACTGGTGGCCGATGCGCCCACCGGCCAAAGCCGACGACGTCGATTTCGGGTTCGAGGCCGACGACATGACCGGTCCCGGGATATTCCCGACGCGGGATGACCCAGAAGACGGTGACGCCACCCCGCCAGGAAGAGAGCCCCACTGATGGCCGGTCGACTCGCCTCCCCGTACGCCGGCTTTGTGCGCGATGACGACCAAAAATGGGTGTTGGCCGAAGCACCGGCGCATGTCCTGGTGTCCGCGCCGACAGAAACCGGCAAGACCACCGGAGTTCTGGCGCCGGCCGCGACGCTGTGGGGTGGGCCTGCAGTCGCGGTGTCCTCCAAGGATGACCTGATGTGGCTGATCAGCCAACGCCGTTGGGGGCCAAAGCAAATCATTGACCTGCGACCAGATTACTTTCCGACATATCCACTTGACGTCCAGACACGTTCGTTTGATCCGACGGCACTGATCACGGCACCGGATGAGGCTGTCACCGTTGCCAACACGATGATGCAGATGTCGGCGGTGGGAATGGGGTCTGGTGTCGATCAGGTCTCCGACGGAGGGGTGTGGGAGTCCAACACCGAGGCCCCGCTGGCGGCGATGTTGTACGCGGCGTCCCCGCGCTGCACCGGCAGAGGGATTGAGTGGGTGTTGCTGGCCGTCGACAATGTCAAAAAAAGTAAGACCGATCCCGAGGCACCGGGCTGGCACAGCGCAGCGCGATACGTCAAGGACATCCCGCTGTTCCGCAACGGGCTGAAGCGGACGTTGGACATGGACGCCAAGCAACGCGACAGCATCGCGTTGACGATGCGCAAAGCGGTGAGCCCGTGGATGCGACTGGGCCTACGCGGGATAACTGCTCCACCGTTTGACGCCTCGTTCCTAGACCAGCCCGATGCGACGCTTTTCATCTTGGCGTCTCCCGAGGGGTCGATCGCCGGCGCTGCTGTGACGCTGCTGGAACATTTGGTGCGGACATGGCGAGGAAAGACTGCCCGCAAGGAGATGCTGCACCGTCTGTTGATGGTGATCGACGAGGCCTGCAACGTCGCGCCGATGCCCGCTTTGCGCCGGCACGTCTCCGAGGGGCGCGGCCTGGGAGTCAACCTGGTGATCGCCGTGCAGGCTTCGTGCCAGTTCGACACGGTCTACGGCACGAACTACGCCCGCGAGCTGCGCGCCACGTTCCCTGCAGCGCTGATCATGTACGGCGCTGATGAAATGGACATGCTTCAGCGGGCCGAGGAGTGGTCACGTCAAACCACCCGCCGGCAGG